>VFZQ01000244.1 GCA_016871135.1 Acidobacteriota bacterium
ATCATTCAGTCCGAACGTTTCGGAACAAGTCTCTCGCAAGCACTCAAGGTGTATGCCGATGCTTTGCGCATGCGCCGCAAGCTACGCGGAGAAAAAGCGGTTGGCGAAGCCGGCATCAAGATGGTGCTCGCGACGGTTGTGTTCATTCTGCCCGTCGTGTTCATCATCACCCTTGTGCCTGCGATGCTCACCATGCTGAACAACCTGCGTGGCGGCATCGGCGCCTCGGCGCGCTAGCCCTTCCACGCCACCAACGACACTTGCTCAAGCATAGGAAACTTGCCATCGGCAGTGGCCTTGCGCTCGACAGGCTTCATCGCCTGCACTGTCGTGCGCGTGGGCGGCATCGCGCTGAAGTAGCTGCCGTAGACGCCGTTCATCTTTGAGAACTCGGTGAGGTCGTCGACGTATACGTTGGCCGCGACGCAGTGCGAAAAATCGATGCCCGTCTCCTCTAGCCCGTCGAGCAAATTCCGCATGGTCTGCCGGACCTGATGCTCAACCGACGTTGCGTAAATCCCCGCGTGCGGTCCTGGAATGAAGCCTGACTTGGCAGATAGGTAAAACGTGTCGCCCGCCCACACGCCGGGGCTTGCGGTTCGGCTCGGCGCCATGTTGCGCGGCCGCACCACGCGCCGGTTCGCCAGATCACGCACGGCGACTCCAGTGAGTGTGACGTTCACGCCCGGGGGCAGGGAATCGACCAGCATCGACGCGCGCGCCGGCGCGTTGCCGGCGTCGAAGTACGGCGCGTAGACTTCGTTCAATTGTGCGAGTGTCGTGCCGTTGGAGCAATAGGCGTTTAGGAAGGCGAAGTGGCCAGGGTCGATGCCCACGGCCTTCGCGCGTTTGGCGAGATTCTCCATCGCAATCGCGGGCGTCGCACCGCTGATACCGCCGAAGTACAATCGCCCGCCCGCTTCCCGCACATCGGCGTGCGGCGATTTCGCTCCCTTCGCGACCACGGCGTTGAATTCGGTCGGCGTTTCGGTTGGCATGCGCGCCACACCTAGCACAGCGTGCGCCGGGCCGCCGCCAGGGAACGCCTCTTCCCATAGCCGAGCCAATTGCGCGTAGTTCTTCATGTCGGCGAGGTAGAACTGCCCGTAGACGATGTCAGCCATCGACAGGCCGCCGGCCTCGACGATTGACCGGACGTTGGCGATGGTGTTGCGGACCTGCGTGTCGAAGTCCGGTGGGATGTCGCCGTTCGGCATGCGCGCGCCTTGGCCGCTGACGTAGAGAAAATCGCCGGTGATGATACCGGGAGTGTAGGGGCCGACAGGCTTCGGGCCATTCGAAGGAACGACGGACTTTTTCATCTCTATTCAGGATATGACGGCTTGGCCCCGGTTTCTCACGGGATGCGCAATACGAGTCATGCAGATCCAACGTTTTGTCTTGTCACTCCTGGTTTCGGCGGTTCTTCCGGCCGCTACGCTCAACGTCACGAATAACTTTGCGTATTGGAACTCTCAGGTCACTGGCGCGGTGACCGACGACTTCAACACCATTGGCTTCACCGGTTCCGGATCCGCCTCACCGTGGGCGACGCGCAACAGCGTCACCTACTCGGTGGACCGCACTACCGATTCCAATTCTTACATCGCGTCCCATTCAGGCGGCGTCTACATGCCGACCGGCGTCATGCGCGTCTCAGGGACCCTGAATGGACAACTGACCAACATCGTCTTTATGCCCGCGTTTCCAACTAGCGCCATCGCTTTCAATCACTCGAGTTGGCGTGGCCATATGGTTCGATTCGACTTGACGTTCTCCGATGGCTCGAGCTACGGCTTCCTCGCCAACACAGCCCTCCATACAGCAGCCGTGCAAAATGGCACAGCCCCTCCGGGCTACACCGGTTTTCTATCGGATGTTCTGATCACCTCGATTCGAATGGAGTCGACCGTGGTTCCGAACGACGCATTCTCTCGCGGTCTTTCCTGGGACAACCTGGCCCTCGCCACCGCCAATCAACCGCTCGACGGCCCCGGAGCAATCGTCGGCGGATTCCAAACGACCACGAACACGCCCGAACCCTCTGCCGCCGCGCTGGCGCTGCTCGGCCTCGCCGCCGTCGTTTCGAAGAGGCGAGTGTAAAAGTCAAAACGAGAGCGTTCGACGGCTACAGCCCCGCCCAATCCGCGAGGGTCTTCGACCACTCCATATACAGCGTCTTCTGAAACGTGCGCGAGGTCCACCACTTTGACGCGTCGAAATCTTCGGTCGGTGCGGCGGTCATCCTGACGTCGATGTCCGTCCAAATCCGGCGCAGGATTCGTCCGGCGCGTTTGGTGTGAAAATCGCTCGTCACTACCAACACCGACTTGCATCCGGCCGCCTTAAGTTTCGGATGCAATTCCCGAGCCTCGCTCACTGTCGAGTTCGCGCGATTCGGCAAACCCACGAATGGCACATCGCCATAGCCGAGGCGCTTCGCGAACGGTATGGCTAGCTCATCCTCGGTCTGATCGAACGCGCCGGCCGGCCCACTCACGAATATCTGCCTGCCGAGACCCTTGCGATACAACTCGGCCGCGGTCGTAATCCGTTGTCCGCGGAAATCTCCAGCCAGCACAAATAGGCAATCCGAAGCCGCCGGCGGCGGCGATTCCACCAAATAGCGCCCTACCGGCGCGAGCACTACACCGGGTGCGAGCCAAGCACCCAAGGCCGTGACCGTCATTAGTGCAACCAACCAGCGAAACAGACGCAACGGTTACTTCTCGTTTGACGGGCGGCGCGAATCCAAATGCCCGACCGTCTTCAGCACTTGAAGTAAACGTTCGACCTCTGCCTCGTCTTCCGGACGCAGCAATTGTTGGCGCGGCGACGCCGTCTGGCGCCGGTCGACACTGGCCGGCGGCAACGCTTCACCCCAGAACTGCAGCCACGGGATGCCGTCAATGTACGCCTCACGCGCATTTCGCCGTAGGTGCCGCAGCAGGCCGTTCGCCGAGTCGAGATCGCCCGGATAAAGCAGCATCAGCTTCTCGTCGTTGACCAGTGTCAGGTAAACGGCCAGCGGCGAAATCCAACCCGTGCGGTCGACGCGCCGGATGTCGATCCACGGAATCGCACGCCGCCCAACGATGAGGTACTGCTCCTGCACTTCGATGACGGGACGGAACGCCATCACCAGAACCGCGGCTGCGGTAACGAAAAACAGCACCGCGCCGATCAGGGCGATCAACCACTCGGTGGCGAATAACGCGGAAACAAACGCCAGCGCTGCGGCGATCAATCCAGCGGTCAAGTATTGCCGAGAGGGCGCGTAACGCATGTGCTTTACCGTACACCTTCAGACTAGCGCTGACGGATCGCGGCGTCAATCGAGCTTTTTACGAATTATGATGGCGTAGTGGCCGGCGCTTACGAACGCCAGCGCGGCGGTGGCATAAAAGAATGGCGACGGATCGGCTGGCCACTCCAGCAAAATCGATCCCGCCGTCAGCAGTTGCAGGAAGGTCGAGGCCTTTCCGAACACCGACGGCGGAAACTCGGTTACCCGTCCGGCGCGCTTCAGGATTATCGCCGCGACCAGAATCGCCACGTCGCGCAGCATGACCAGCGCCACCAGCCAGACGGGCATGTAACCCATGTAACCCATCGTCAAGAACACGGTGACAAGTAGCGTTTTGTCGGCGATCGGGTCGGCCACCGCGCCAAATTTCGACGTCCATCCAAACTTGCGCGCCAGCGTTCCGTCGATGGTATCGGTCATGCCGATGCAGAAAAACAGGATCAGCGCGTGCGGTAAATCGCGTTGCAGAATCAGCCAGACCACCACCGGCGTGGACAGTAGCCGCAACACGGTGAGAACGTTCGGAATATGACGCACGGCGCTAAACGGCGACGGCTTCGAAGGCGGGGTCGAGCGTGAACGTTTCGTAGAGAGAAGGATCGGCCATGATCCGATGCACCAGCGCTGCGTGCATGGCGTGTCCGGCGCGCTCGGCGACCACGCGGCCCAACAGCGGCCGGCCAATCAGAGCCAGATCGCCAATCAAGTCCAAAATCTTGTGCCGGCACGGCTCGTCGTCGAACCGCAGTCCGCCGTCGTTCCGCACACCCGACTCGGCGAAGCACACGGCGTTGTCGAGCGACGCACCGCGAATCAGCCCCATGTTGCGCATTGCGTCGAGCTCATTTTCGAACCCGAACGTCCGCGCAGGAGCGATTTCGGTCCGGTAATTCTCCGGCGTCAACTCAATCTCCATCGACTGCCGTCCGACTTTCGGATGCGGAAAGAAAATATCGCAACGCAGCGAGAACGTATCAGCCGGTTCGATAACAATCTTCTTATCGCCATGAACGTGTGTCACCGGTTTCCGCACCCGCAAATACCGGCGCCGGCGCTTCTGGACAACCACGCCCACCTCGCTGATTCGGTCGACAAACGGTTTGCCAGACCCATCTAAAATCGGCACTTCGAGGTTGTCGATCTCGATCCACGCGTTGTCGATTCCGGTCGAATAAAGGACCGACAGGAGATGCTCGGTGGTTGAAATCAGGACGCCTTGGCGCATTAAACTTGTGGCATACGAAACGCGTGCCACATGCTGCCAGGACGCCGGCAGGGCGAAGTTGTCGAGGTCGGTGCGAAGGAAGACGATTCCAGTACCCGCGGGCGCCGGGCGGATCTTCATACGAACAGCTACACCGTGGTGCAATCCAACGCCCGAGAACTCGACGGGCCGTGCAATGGTCTGTTCAAAGGACAATGAGCGGGCCTCCTAGTCTGTTTCGCAAATCGAAGTGTAACACAATTCCAAAAATTGTATCCCATTGATTTGAAATAATTTACGCCGCTGTTGTGTGTTGTATTTGACACGACTCCGCAGAGGCTACGTTGCCGAATTGACACGCTCGCCCAGACACGCCAGAATCGGAGAACCATGCCGCGACTGTTTCTTATTGACAGCTTTGGGTTTATTTTTCGCGCCTACCACGCCCGTGCTCGATCCAGTGCTCCCCCGATGCGGACTTCAAGCGGCGTCGCGACTGAAGCTGTTTTCATTTTTCACAACATGGTGCGCAAGCTGCGGCAGACCTACAAGCCGGATTACGTCGCTGCGGTTTACGAAAGTTTAGGTCCGACCTTCCGTGAAGAGGAGTTCAAGGACTACAAGGCGAATCGCGAGGAAACGCCGCCCGATCTGATCGCGCAGATTCCACTCGTCAAACGGTTGCTCGAAGCGCTGCAGATTCCGGTTCTGGAATACGAAAAGTTCGAAGCCGACGATGTAATCGGCACGCTGGCTAAGCGCGCCCGCGCCGAAGGGATCGAAACGGTGATCGTGTCGTCCGACAAGGACATGCTGCAACTGGTCGAGGAAGGCATTACGATGCTGAACCCCGCCAAGGACGATACGGTCTACGACCGCGGCGGCGTAAAGGAGTTCATGGGCGTGTGGCCGGAGCAGGTCGCCGACTTTCTCGCCCTGGTGGGCGATTCGGTCGACAATATTCCGGGTGTCGCGGGGATCGGCAAGAAGGGCGCGGCGGAGCTACTTGAAAAGTACGGAAGCGTCGAGGGGCTCTTGCAGCACCTCGAAGAGTTGAAGCCCAAGCAGCGTCAAGGGATTGAGGAAGGCCGCGACACGCTCGCCATGTCGCAGCGGTTGGCCACCATCGATACGAAGGTGCCGATCGAAGTGCCCATCAGTTCGCTGGCTTCGGTCGAGCCCGACCGCGCCGCCCTTGAGGCCATCTATCGCGAACTCGAGTTCTTTACGTTTCTCCGCGAGCTCGGCGCCGAGGCTGCGACGGACATCGCCGAGGACTACGGGACTGTTCACTCGGCTGAAGAACTCGCGGCGTTCATTGGCGAGGGCGTCGCGGCCATCGCGCTATTCGACGGTCAAATCGGCGTCGCGCGCAGGGCGGGCGAGGCGCGGGCGTGTGGGTATGAAATCGCCGCCCCATGGATCGCCAGCGACCGGCCGAAGATCGCCCACGACACGAAGGCCATTTACACCGCTTTCCCCAACGCACGCGGGCTCACACGCGACCTGATGCTCGAGTGTTTCCTGCTTACCGCCGACGGTGGAAACGCGGCGTTCGACGCCATGTGCGAAGTGTATTTGCAGCGCAAGCCCGGCGCGCGCGCCGATCAACGGGCCGATCTTGTTCACCGGCTGAGCGAAAAGGTCGACGCATCGGGCGAGCCGGTGTACCTCGAAATCGACCTCCCGCTTGTGCCCGTTCTCGCGGCAATGGAACAGACCGGCGTTCGTATCGACTCGGCGCAACTCGGCGTCATGTCGGCCAAGATGGAGTCCGAGATCGCGGCGCTGACGCAATCGATTCACTCTCTCGCCGGGCACGAGTTCAATATCAACTCGCCGCAACAACTGGGCAAAGTCTTGTTTGAGGAGTTAAATCTGCCCGCCCCAAAAAAGGCCGGCGCGAAGCAGGTCTCCACCGCGGCCGATGTGCTCGAAGGCCTCGCGCACGAACATCCCATCGCGGGGAAGGTGCTCGAATACCGCGGGCTGACGAAGCTGAAAGGGACATACGTCGACGCGCTGCCGGCGATGGTCAACGCGGACACGGGGCGCGTCCACACGACGTTTAATCAGGTGGGCGCCGCGACCGGCCGGCTATCGAGTGTCAATCCGAATCTGCAGAACATTCCCGTCCGCACTGAGCTCGGCCGCGAGATTCGCGCGGCGTTTATCCCTCGCGACGGCTGGCGTTTGATTGTCGCGGACTATTCGCAAATCGAACTGCGCCTCTTGGCCCACATGTCGCTCGATCCCGTGTTGGTGGATGCGTTTCGCAGCGGCGAAGATATTCACACGCGCACGGCGTCGGAGGTCTTCGGCGCACTGCCGGAACTCGTGAATTCTGAGATGCGGCGCGCGGCGAAGGCCGTCAACTTCGGGATCGTTTACGGGCAGACGGCGTTTGGATTGGCCGCGCAACTTGGCATCCCGAAGAATGAGGCCGAGCGGTACATCCGGAGCTATTTTGATCGATACGCCGGAGTGAGACGATTCATCGACGAGACGATCGCGAAGGTGCGGGAGACCGGCCACGCGGAGACGCTGTATGGACGCCGCAGGCCGATTCCCGACATGAACGCGAAGAATCCCAATGCGCGCGGCTTCGCCGAACGGACCGCGGTAAACACGCCGCTGCAAGGCACAGCGGCCGACCTGATCAAGGTGGCGATGATCCGGATTCAGGCGCAACTGGGCGAGCAACGCATGGAATCGAAGATGATTCTGCAAGTGCACGACGAACTTGTGTTCGAAGCGCCGCCGGCGGAGTGCGATACGCTGCGCTCGCTGGTGAAGCACACGATGGAAAGCGTGCGCGAGTTGGCGGTGCCGCTTGTTGTCGATGTTGGCGAAGGGGCTAACTGGAGAGACGCGAAGTAGGAGTTACCGTCTCACTGCCGAAGCCGCGAGTCGCTTCGCGGTGGACTCTGGGAATTCGCGAGTTCCTTCAATTTGAAGCGCGTCTATTTCCTGATGGCTTCGATCTCCAGCGTGATCGCGACCTCTTCGCTTACGGTAAGTCCGCCGCCTTCCATCACCCGGTTCCATTTGAGTCCGAAATCCTGACGCCAAGCT
>VFZQ01000245.1 GCA_016871135.1 Acidobacteriota bacterium
CTCCGGGTCTTGAAAGGCTGGATGCGCGATATCGAGGCTTGAATCGATGATTCCTATCTTGACGCCCGCGCCCCCGGACTTTTCAGGAGAGACAAGGGCCATGGCTTCGCGCACCCTCAAAAGCCCGATCGCTTCATCCAGGATGTAGCGCATCGGCGCGTTGAGATCATGAACAGCGCGCACCTCCGGTTTGGCGGCGAGTTCCCGCTTCCGTTCTTCGGAGATGTCGACCGCAAACCCGTTGATCAGAAAGTCCATGCGGTAGACGATCTCCGCTTCCCGGAGGCCCATCGCGGCCCGGGAGCGTTCGAGCGCGGCGCGCACGCCGGTTCGCATTCGCAGGGCGGCTTCGCGCGGGTTCCGCGCGCGCGATGCAATCACCGACTCAGCGGGTGACGGCGCCTTCAGTTCGACCAGATAGCGGCCGGCGTGGCCGATCGATAGGAATCCAAAGAACAGCGCGATAATACGCATAACTATCCCAGAGTGATCTCACCCTTGGATGTATCACGTAACATCTTCAGGGTTTCCTCACGAATCCCTCGATGTCCCTGGTCAACGCCGCCAGGGCCGGCTTCCAAATGTAGAACATGTGGCCGGCTTCAAACATTTTCGAGGTGATCTGTTGCTTGTACTTCGATGGCAGCCCCATGTGGCTAAAGGTGTATTCGGTCGCGAAATACGGGGTAGCGAGGTCATAGAAGCCGGAGCCTATATAGAGCTTCATATACGGGTTTTTCGCGAAAGCGGAGCGGAGCGCGTCTGCCGTTTCGGCATAGCGATTATTGCCGCCCTGGCCGTAATCCCAAGGGCCGATTCCGCCTCCCAGGATGTAGTAGTGCAGATCGCTTTCGTAACCCAGTTCGCGACGGGCATATTCGTTGAAAAGCGCGGTGTAAGGCGCACGGATCGCTGTCATCGAAGGATCGAACTCCGGCGACAACTCGCCGTTAAGACCTTCGACGCCGGTGAGCCGTCCGTCTAAACGGCCGACGGTTGTTTGTTTCTCTCGCAGCAGTTCCTTGGTGAATCGCTGGATTTCGATTCGGAGGTTGTTCTGATCGAGAAAACGCTTGTCGATGCCGGTGAGGCGATTTAGCTTGTCGATGGCTTTCTGTCGTTCGGCGGCGCTAAGGCGGTCGCCCTTGGCCAGCACAGTGGCATACTCGCCGATGGCATATTGCTCGGCCTCTTTGGTCGCTTCGCGAAGATCGCCTTGCAGGTCCTTGGGTAATTTCTTGTGGTACCAGGCAATGGCGGTGTAGGTGGGAAGAAAGAGCTGGAACGGGAGATCGTTACCCGGTGCGAAACGGGCGGTCTGATAGTTCAGGATGCTGGAAATCAGGCACACGCCGTTGAAGGCGACGCCGCGATCGACGAGGTATCCGGCGACGCCGGCAGCGCGAAAGGTCCCGTAGCTTTCGCCGATCAGGTAGAGCGGCGAGTTCCAACGCTGATGCCGCGTCAGCCATAGGCGGATGAACTCGCCGACCGATTGAATGTCGCCCTGCACACCGAAGAATTTCTTGCCGAGATCCGGCCGCGCGGCTCGCGAGTAGCCGGTACCGACGGGGTCGATGAAGACCATGTCGGTAAAGGGCAGGAAGGAATGCTCGTTGTCGACAAGTTGGAACGGCGGAGGCGGATAGCCGCCGTCGTCCTGCATCTTAACGACCTTGGGGCCCAGCACGCCAAGATGCAGCCAGACCGAGGCCGATCCGGGACCGCCGTTGAAGGAAAACATGAGCGGCCGCTTTTGTTGCGCCCCATCGAGCGTGTAGGCGATGAAGAACATGTGCGCTTCGACTTCGCCTTGATCGTTCGAGATCGGCAAGCGGCCCGTGGTCGTCGTGTAGTTGTACGTCTTGCCGCCGAGCGAAATCGAATGTTTCTTTACGACGGGCGCTGGTTCTGGCTTGGCGGCGGGCGGTTGCTGGGCGAAGAGTGAGGCCGCGAAAACAATCGCGGCGGCGCGATGGAGCATGAAGAATAGTGTACGGCTAATGGCGGGCGCGGAGAGGACGGGTGGGATCGATGAACACCCAACAGATGGCACCGACGAGAAATAATCCGCCACTGACTTGCAGCGCGATCTGCCAGTCGCCGAAGTGCTTGACCAGTTGCGCGAGTATGATTGGCGACAGGAATCCGCCGACCTGGCCCGCGGTGTTCATGCATGCGCCGACAACGCCAGCGTGTTCGCCGGAGATATCGAGACAGGCGCCCCAGGCTGCGCCGAGGCAGAACGCGGTCCAACCCGCGGCGATGGCGAGCAGGATCGCGGCGCTGGTGGGATCTTCCGCGGACGCGCCGATGAAAGTGAACAGTGATGCGAAGACAAACGAGATGCCGCCGGCGATGCCGCGGCCGAGCCGCAGTCCGAGTTTCGGTGTGAGTTTATCGGTCGTCAAGCCGCCGGTAACGCCGGCGATCATACAGGCGACCATCGGCGCGCCGGCGAAGAGGCTGAGGCTGGTCGAAGAGAAGCCGCGGATGCGTTCGAGGTAGGTCGGCATCCAAGTCAGGTAGAAGTAGAAGCCGTAGCTCTGCGTGAAGTACATGAGGCAGAGCAGCCAGATATTGCGCGAGCGGAGGATTTCGGCCCAGGGCGCGTTCTTCAAATCGTGCGAAGACTCCGGCGCACGGCCGGCGGCGATGAGCTCGCGCTCGGCGGGGCTGACATCGGGATGTTCGGAAGGGTCGTCGCGGAACCACCGATACCAGAGAAACGCCCACACGAAACCGACACAGCCAAAGACCAGAAAAACACTTCGCCAGTTGAGGAAAGTCAGCAGCCACTGGATCAGAATCGGTGTGTACGCTGCACCGAAGAATGCTCCCGCGAAGAAGATGCCCTGCGTGCGGCCGCGCTCGGCGAGTGGGATCCACTTGGAAAATGTCTTGGCTGCGTTCGGCCACGCACCAGCCTCTCCGGCGCCGAAGAGGAATCGAATCGTGAGCAGCGAGGCGTAGTTAAACGCGCCGGCGGTGGCGATAGTGAAGGCGCTCCACCATGACACGATACGCATAAGGACTCGCCGCGTGCCGATCTTGTCACCCCAGCGGCCGGTGGGAATTTCGAAGCTGCCGTAGGCGAGGGTGAAGGCACTGAAGACGAGGCTCATTTGTTCGTCTGTGAGGGCGAGATCGCGCGTGACAAACTTGGCGAGATTGGCGATCGCGACGCGGTCCATATAGGTGATGGCGGCCAGCGCGACGCAAAAAGCGATGACACGATGGCGAACGTGCGATGTGGCGGGTTGGGGCATGAGGGCGAGGTCTTAGCTTATAACAGAGGGGAGGCGTGGTGGGCAGAATTCGGAGCGTCGCGATCACCGCTAGCCGCGATCCGCGGCGCCCGAGGTGAAGAGCATTCGCGAATTCGAGTGTTCGTTCGTTTGAGTGTCGAACGAATGTTTGCAAAGCGTATTCCAAATTGAAGCGACGGTTCCGTCAAACTGGTGCGCGTGCTACCTGAGTGCTTACCG
The DNA here is from genome assembly GCA_016871135.1 of Acidobacteriota bacterium. Taxonomy (GTDB): domain Bacteria; phylum Acidobacteriota; class Terriglobia; order Bryobacterales; family Bryobacteraceae. Next base: position 3,489 of record VFZQ01000245.1, read on the forward strand.
CGCCTTGGGATGCGCCTTGTCGTAAACCGCCAGCAAATCCGAAAGCGCGACCGACGTATACTTCTGCGTGGTCGATAACTGCGCGTGTCCGAGGAGTTCCTGGATCGCGCGCAGATCGGCGCCGTCGGCGAGAAGGTGCGTTGCGTAGGCGTGGCGCAGCGTGTGCGGATGCATGCCGCCATCGCCGGCGAGCATGCGCGCGTAGAATTCGACGATCCAGTGAATCCCGCGCGTGGTTAGGCGAGCGCCTCGGAAGTTGACGAAAACGGCGTGCTCTTCAACGGCGGCTGTGCGTTCGGCGAGCCAGGCGTCGAGAGCCTCGGCGGCCTTGCCGCCGTAGGGCGTCTGGCGTTCCTTGCGGCCTTTGCCGCGTACAAGAATCCAGCGCTCGGAGCGGTCGATATCGTCGATATTCAAACCCGCTAGTTCGCTGACACGCAAGCCGCAGCCGTAGAGAAATTCGAAGATGGCGCGGTCGCGCTTCGGATAGGGCCGATTGAGTTTCGCGCCTTCGATGCCATCGACGATCGCGTTGACCTGTTCGGCCGTCGGAACTTTGGGTAGTCCCTTCGGCATCTTCGGCAGCAACAACAATTTTGCGGGATTCCGTTTTATCGCCCCGGCGCGAAGGGCATGCTGAAACATCGCACGCAGCGCCGCGATCTTTCGGCGCGTGCTCGATGCCGCCAGCTTCTGCTTGTACAACTCGCCCATCCATTCGCGCAGAACTGGCAGGTCAATCTCTTCGAGCGGCGGCGCGCTGCCGCCCGGCGGCGTGAGGTAGACAAAAAATTGTTCGAGGTCGCTTTCGTAGTTGCGGATGGTGTGCGCCGATTTATCCTCGCGACGGAGCGTCGCGAGGAAGTCGCCGATCACTGCGCCGAGGTCGCTCATCCGGCAAGCCATGCCTCCATCGCGGTGCCGGCGCGGCGGCAGACTTCGGCATGGCGCGCTTTTTTGTCGCGCTTGAGTTTGGCACACATGGCATCGTCGAGATGCGGCAGTAAATCGAACGTAATGTTGGCGGGCTGATAATTGGCTGGATCGGCGCCGGTGATGTAATGGCACAAGGAACCGAGGGCGGATTCCCTCGGAAATTCGCGAGGCGTCTTGTTTTGGACGTAGGCCGCGGCATGCAGGCCGGCCATCAGGCCGGTGGCGATCGATTCGACGTAACCTTCGACTCCCGAGATTTGGCCGGCGAAAAAGATGCGCGGGTCGTTGCGCAGTTGCAACGTTGGCGTGAGGCAAGACGGCGCGTTGATGTAGGTGTTGCGATGGATCTGGCCGTAGCGCACGAAGACCGCATTTTCGAGACCGGGGATGAGACGCAGCACGCGCGCCTGTTCGCCGAACTTCAGACTGTTTTGAAAACCGACGAGGTTATAGGAATCGGCGCGCAAGTTCTCCTGGCGCAACTGCACGGCGGCGTAGGGCCAGCGACCGGTACGCGGGTCGGTGAGGCCAACCGGCTTCATCGGGCCGAAACGGAGCGTATCGCGGCCTCGGCGAACGATCTCTTCGATCGGCAGGCACGATTCAAAATAGGGCGTGTTGTCTTCGGGGATATGTGGATCGTAGGATCGCGCTTCGAGCAGGGCGTCGATGAAGCGGTCGTACTCTTCGGCGTTCATCGGGCAGTTGATGTAGTCGTCGCCGCCGTCGATCGATTTGCCATAGCGCGAGGCGCGGAAGGCGATGTCGTAGTTGATGGAATCGGCCTCGACAATGGGGCTAATGGCGTCGTAGAAGTAGAGCCGATCAGCGCCGGTGGCGCGCGCGATGTCGCGTGCGAGCGCGTCGGAGGTCAGCGGTCCGGTCGCGACGATCACAACGCCTTCTTGCGGAATTTCGGTGACCTCTTCGCGCACGACTTCAATTCTCGGATGCCCGGCGATCTTCTCCGAAACGAGTTTCGAAAACACCTCGCGATCGACCGTGAGCGCATGACCGGCAGGGACGCGCGTTTCGGCGGCGGCGTGAAGGAGCAGGCTGTTTAACTGGCGCAGTTCCCGTTTCAGTTGCCAGGGCGCGGAGTTCTCCGACTCACTCTTCAAAGAGTTCGAGCACACAAGTTCGGCCATGTTTCCCGTCTGATGGGCCGAGGTTGATTTGAGCGGCCGCATTTCGAAGAGCCGCACGAGCACACCCGCTTCGGCGAGCTGCCAAGCCGCCTCGGAGCCGGCCAGTCCGGCGCCAAGCACGGTTACAAATTCAGTCACTCTTCGATTGTAGCGGCGTGGCGCGTTATCAAATCGATTTCCTTGGCTTCAGCAGCGCAGAGTGGGGCGGCTGCGGATTAGTGCACATGAGCCGCGACGACGCTGGAATCTACCTGAGCTAAGGCGACCAAGAGGCTTGGATTGGCGTCGCGGAGGTGGCGAGCCGGAGCCGCGCGGCAATCTCCCGGACGACTCAGGATGGGCCGCGCGCTTCGTACATACGCGCGCAGTAGCCGTCGGTCATGCCGGCGATGTAATCGCAGACCACCAAGTGCGGCGCACGCTCCTTGGCCTGTTCGGCGTATCCGGCGGGGAGACGGTTCAGGTCGTCCATGAAGTAGCGGAACAGCCCGCCGATCATCTCGATCGAACGTTGCCGGTCGGCCTTGAGTTCCTCGGAGAAGTAGACTTTCTTTCGGAGGAACTGCTTTAACTGCTGGCCGGTGCGCCCCGAGTCGGCTGTCATGCGCGCGAGCCGCTTCGGATGATCGCGCACATCGTCGACGCTTTTGACACCCGCCTCGCGGCAGGCTGCGATGGTGCCTTCGACAAAGCCGCTTACAAGTAGATCGATGAGAAGCCGAAGGCTCTCCTGAAACTGGACACGTTTGGGCGCTACCGGATACATCGACTCGATCGACTCGAACAGATCGCCCCAGGCGGGGACGGCTCGCGCGACATCGTCGAGAATGAAGAATTGAGCCTGCTGCGCATCGTCGAGGTCGGCGGCAGAGTAGGCGATCTCGTCGGCGATATCGATGAGCTGCGCTTCAAGCGGAGGGCGTTTCTCCGGCAGGTATTCATCGAGATCTGGGTTCTCGCCCGGCGTCAGATCGCGCGAGTGTTTAACGATGCCTTCGCGCATCTCGAATGTCAGATTGAGGCCTGGAAAACGGGCGTAGCGTTGCTCGAACTCTTCGACAATGTGGAGCGCGTGAATGTTGTGATCGAACGAGCCGCCATAGGGCGCCATCTGGCGATTCAACTCCTCCTCGCCGGAATGCGCGAAGGGCGGGTGGCCGATGTCGTGAACCAGGGCGAGGGCCTCGGTAAGATCGGCGTCGATGCCAAGCGCGATGGCAACGGTACGGGCCATCTGGGAAACTTCGATCGAGTGCGTCAGGCGGTTACGGAAGTGATCCGACAGATCGGGTGTAAAGACTTGCGTCTTGTTTTCGAGACGTCGAAAAGCGCGGGTGTGGATCACGCGGTCTCGGTCGCGTTGAAAGTCGTTCCGATACGGGTGACGGAGTTCGGGAAACCGGCGGCCTCGCGAGCGCTCAGGCCCAAGCCGGAGAAACGCGAGAGGTCCGTCGGGCGCGCTCACTTGGTTAAGGCTTAGGGCCCGGCCGCGTGTCGCCGTAGGCGGTGATGGCCCACCGGCTGACCTGATTGCGGGTGCTCATCTGGCGGAGCGGTTCAAGGATCTTTTGCGCCTCGGCCGGATTGGTCTTTGCGAGAACCTTGGCCAGTTCGATTTGGGCGTTTTCCTTGGACACGAAGGTGGTCGAGTGATCGACCAGATACCGGAAATGCTTTTCGGCTTCGGCCAGCTTGTTTTGGCGAACGTACATCTGACCCAGCGAGAAACGGGCGAGCGCGGCGATTTCGGATCCACCGCCGTTAACCGCCTTCAACCATTCCTTTTCGGCCTCGTCGAGCTTGCCCTGATCAGCGTTCGCGATGCCCAAGAAATAGGTGCCGATGTCGCCTTCCTGCTTGCCAGGATACTTCGCGGCCAAGGCGCTGAAGGACTTGATGATGGCGGCATCTTTTTCCGCCTGAGTCGGGAAGACTTTGACGTAGGGATTCTGACCCGGTCCAATCGCGGCCTGCTGGATT
>VFZQ01000246.1 GCA_016871135.1 Acidobacteriota bacterium
CTTCTAGGACTGCAGGCATGCGCCGAAGCGGATTTAACGCAGGATCTGACGCGGGCGCGGCGTCTGTTGGACGATACGAAATCGCGGATGGGCCGGGCGTGGCTGTCGGTGAGCTTGCGGAATTTCGGCATGCAAATCCCCGAGGACACGCGGCCGGTGAGCGGCCACGACGTGCTGGCGACGGCTCTGGAAGCTTTGAGTGCGCCCGGAGGCGGGCATGAGTTGCTTCGCCCGGTAACCCAGGCATGATCTCGCGTCGGGCATGGCCGGTAGCGGCCGCGTCGATGCTGGCTGGCTGCGCCTCGAATGAGAAGGCGGCGCCGCGGTTTGCGGGCCGGTCGGCTGTGACCGTTTTGAAAGCGCCATCCTATGACGCCGACTTAACGAAAATCATCCTCGAGGGCGTCGCTCTCTCCCGTTTGGAGGTAAAAGGGAAACGCGTTCTGTTGAAGCCGAATTTGGTCGAATTCGATCATGCCACGGCGATCAACACGCATCCCCGCGTGGTTGTGGCGGCCTTTGAAGCGTTTCGGTCGCTGGGTGCGAATGTAGTGATTGGTGAGGGACCGGGACACCGGCGGGATACATTCGGGCTGACTGAAGAGGCCGGGTATTGGGAGCACTTCAAGGTGCTCGACGATCATTTCGTAGATTTGAACCGCGACGACATCGCCGATGCCGGACCGCTAATGAACCGCGCGAAGTTCTATGTCGCCGAGACGATTCTCGGGGCGGACCTGATCGTCTCCCTGCCAAAGATGAAGACCCATCACTGGGCGGGCGCGACGCTGGCGATGAAGAATTTCTTCGGGCTCGTGCCGGGCTCGGTGTACGGCTGGCCGAAAAATCCGCTGCATTATCACGGAATCGCGAATTCAATCGTCGCGCTGAATCGGCGGTTTCGGAATACGTTCGCGATCGTGGACGGTGTGGTCGGCATGGAAGGCAACGGGCCAATTCAGGGCCAACCGAAGGCTATGGGTGTGATGGCGTTTGGACACGATCTGGCGGCAGTCGACGCGACGTGTTGCCGGATGATGGGAATCGACCCCGGACGTGTTGAGTACTTGCAGATGGCGGGCGAGTTTGGGGCCGTCGAGACGGGGCAAATCGATCAACGGGGCGAGCGGCCGGAGTCCCTTCGTAAGGACTTCGCGTTGATTTCGGAGTTCTCGACGCTGCGGCTGTCGTAGGGCTGCGGTATGATCGAAAATTGAGCGAGAAAGTGAATCCGCCGGAGCGGCCGCTTGTGATCATCGGGGCGGGGCCGGCTGGCCTGACTGCGGCCTATGAGTTATGCGAGAGGGGCGTCGCCGCGACAATCGTCGAAAAGGACACCGCCGTCGGTGGGATTTCGCGAACCTCCGAGTACAAGGGATATCTCTTCGACATCGGCGGGCACCGGTTTTTCACCAAGGTCACGCTGGTCGAAAAAATGTGGCGGGACGTGCTGGGCGCCGATTTTCTGTCGCGCCCGCGGCTCTCACGGATCTACTACGACCGCAAATTCTTCAACTACCCTCTTGAACCGAAGAACGCGCTGTTCGGGCTCGGCGTGTTCGAGGCGATGCACTGCGGATTGAGTTACGTTTGGGCGCGCCTGGCGCCGATGCGGCCCGAGGAGAACTTCGAAGCCTGGGTGTCGAATCGTTTCGGTCGCAGGCTATTCAAGATCTTCTTCGAGTCCTATACCGAAAAGGTGTGGGGAATATCGTGCAAAAAGATTAGCGCGGAGTGGGCGGCGCAGCGAATCAAAGGACTGTCGTTGTTGTCGGTGGTGAAGAACGCCCTGTTTGCCAAGAAGTCGGATAAGTCGATTAAGACGCTGATTCACGAATTCGAGTATCCCCGGCGCGGACCCGGCATGATGTGGGAGAAGACGAGGGATATCGTTGTCGAAGCGGGTTGCGACGTCGTGATGGAGTGCCCCGTGGAAGCGATCGAATGGGAGCCGGGCCGGGTTACGGCGGTTCGCGCCGGAGGACGACGCTTTGCCGGAGATCAGTTCGTCAGCTCGATGGCAATCCGAGAGTTGATTCAGTTGTTGGAGCCGGCAGCGCCGCCGGCGCTCCTCGATGCGGCGAAGTACTTCCAATACCGGGACTTTCTAACCGTCGCGTTGGTGGTGAAGCAGCCCGACCTATTCCCGGACAACTGGATCTACATTCACGATCCCGCCGTTAAAGTGGGCCGCATTCAGAACTACAAGAACTGGAGTCCGGAGATGGTTCCGGATCCCGCGAATACCTGCCTGGGTATGGAGTATTTCTGCTTCGAAGGCGATGGGTTGTGGACAATGCCGGACGCCGAGTTGGTCGACCTGGCGCGTCGCGAGGTCGCCGAGTTGGGATTGGCCCGAGCCGAAGATGTTGTTGATGGCTGCGTGGTGCGAATGCCGAAGGCGTATCCGGTCTACGACGAGACCTATAAGTTAGGCTTGGCCGCGATTCGCGAATTCTTGGAGACTGTGCCGAACCTGCACTTGGCGGGCCGGAACGGCATGCACCGGTATAACAACCAGGACCATTCGATGTTGACGGCGATGCTCGCGGCGCGGAATATCATGCGGCAGCGGACGGGCGAAGGGCCGTTCTACGACTTGTGGCAAGTGAACGCCGACCATGAGTATCACGAGGGCGGATCGGCGCAAGGCGAAGAGGCGCTAAAGGCGCTGGAATCGACGCAGCCGCGTGTTCCCCGGGCTTTATAGAAACCCCTACCGCCGCCCTGCGGTGAGCGGCTCTCAGGTAATTACCCGACTGACTTTTGAGGCAGACCGCCCTACGATTGGGCTATGGCGACGCTGGGCCTTCTGTTTGCCGCCGCGGTCTTTTCCGTCAAGAACGACGGGGCCGAGCTGCGCGCCGAATGCGATCCGTCCGAACCCGTCGTTGCCAAGCTGGCCAAAGGCGCGGCGGCGAAGGTAAAGTTCGGTCTAAACGGCTGCTTCGCGGTGGAGATCGACAAAGACGGAGCGACCCTGACAGGCTTCTTGCCCGCCGACGCGATCGACGGCATCGAAGTTTGGGAAATTGCGCGGCGAAACGCGCGATCGGTCGACGCAGGGCGCGACACGGCGCGCTCGTCGCCGGTCGATCGCAACGGGAATCCGCTCGTTGTCGCCTCGCAGTTGCTGGTCGACAATCGTCCGGCCGAAGCGCTGGAGGTCGCCGAGCGCGGACTGGCGTCGTCGCCGCGGGATGCCCAGTTGCTGGCGCTGGCGGGAATCGCCGCGTATAAGAACGATATGGCCGTGCGCGCCATCGGTTATTTGAAGGATTCGCTGGCCCAGCGTGACGACCCGGCGCTGCGGCGCGTGTTAAATCAGGCCGAGCGCGAGAAGGCCGCCGACAAGAGCTCGCAGCAGCTGCACAGTCCGCGATTCTTGTTCCGCTACGACACGGCCGTAATGCCTGCCGAAACCGCGCGCGCGGTGCTGGGCGTGTTGGAACAGGAGTACTCGCGCGTATCGTCCGAGCTTGGGTGCAAGACTGCCGAACGGATCGCGGTCATCGCGCAGACGCGCGAGGACTACATGCGCGCCACGGGCGCGGCCGAGTGGAGCGGCGGCCAGTTCGACGGCCGGATTCGTGTGGCTCTGCTCGAAAGCGATCCGAACGGAGCATTGACGCGGAGAACGTTTTCACACGAAATTGTTCATGCGTGTCTGGCGGGGGCGGGGAATTGGCCGGCGTGGTTTCACGAGGGGCTGGCGCAGAAGTTGAGCGGCGAAACCCTGAGCGCGCCCAAACGCGCGAGCATCCGCGCGATGGCGAAGGCGAACGAGTTGCCGAAACTCGGCGTGCTCGGGCAGAACTGGTCACGCATGAGCGCGGGGCACGCGGCAATGGCGTACGCGATGTCGCTCGATGCAATTGACCTGTTCTACGAGCACCACCGCGAGTACGGCATTCGCAACCTGATCCAGAATCCCGATCAGCTTGAGCGGATTACAGTGTCGCTGGATACCCTGCTAAGGCAGTAGGCTAGGCGAAAGCCTCGCAAGCAATCCTATCCCATCCGCCCGGCGAAACGCGGAGCCCGTTATGATCCACGGGCGAGCCGCGTTAACCTATAGAATTATGCAGATCGAGCTGGCCTTTGGAAAAACTGGCCTCCCCGCCAACCTGCCGCAAGGCGTCAACTACCAATTTCTTGAAGCGCGGTCGGCCACAGCGCTTCCCGACGGCCTCGCCGCGCTGGAAGCCGCTATGGATTCTCCGATCGGCACTGCGCCGCTTGTTGAACTCGCGCGCGGCAAGAAGACGGCGGCCATCTCCGTGTGTGACATCACACGCCCGGCGCCGAATCGCCTCGTGCTTCCGCCGTTGCTCGCCCGCCTCGAACAAGGTGGCATCACGCGCGAGAACGTCACCGTCCTCATCGCCACCGGCCTGCACCGCCCGGCGACCGAAGACGAAATCCGCGAGATCATCGGCCCCGATCTCTACGGCAAGATTCGCGTCGTAAATCACCACGCCAAGGTACTCGCCGAACACCGCTACCTCGGCGACACCGCTAGCGGCACGCCTGTCCACATCGACGAGCGGTTCATCGCCGCGGACCTCCACATCACACTCGGCTTCATCGAGCCGCATCTGATGCTCGGCTTTTCCGGCGGACGCAAGCTGATCGCGCCCGGTCTCGCCGCACAGGAAACGATCAAAGTCCTGCACAGCCCGAAGTTTATGCGCGACCGCCGCGCCGTCGAGGGCTCGGTCGAAGACAATCCCTTGCACCGCGAACTGCTCGAAATCGCCCGCATGGCGCGGCACGATTTTCTGGTCGACGTATCGCTCACCCGCGACCGCAAGATCGCGCAAGTCTTCGCCGGGCATCCCGAACAGGCCCACCGCAAAGGCATGGAGTTCGTCGGCAAAGTCATGCTCGAACGCATCGACGAACCTGTCGACGCCGTTATCACCACCTGCGCCGGCTACCCGCTCGACCTGACGTTTTATCAGACGGTTAAGGGCATCACTGCGGCGAGCCATATCGTGAAACCCGGCGGCCGAATTCTCGTCGTCTCGGCGTGCACCGAAGGCGCCGGCGCGCCCGAGTTCTGCGAAATGCTCGAACAGTTCCCGACGCCCGATTCGTTTCTCGATCACGTGGCCGCGCGGCCCGTTGTCGTCGATCAGTGGCAGCTGGAAAAACTGGCGTTGGTGTGCCGCGACAAGACGCTGCTGTTCCACGTCCCCGGCCTCGAAGCCCGCTACAAATCGAAGCTCTGGGGCAAGACCTACGAAGATGTACAAGGCGCCATCGCGGCGGCGCTCGAAGGCTTGCCGTCGAACGCGCGTGTCGCTGTGATTCCCGAAGGGCCGTATGTGTTGGCGCGCGTCGAAGAGGCCGTTACGGCATAATCGGCAGGCCTAGCTTCTCGCGCACATCGGTATAGATCTCCGAAATGGCCCGGTTGGCGTCGACCGTGATCAGCATGTTGCACTTCTCGTAAAGTTCCAGCAGCGGTTTGGTCTTCTCGTGGTACTCGCGCAACCGGATCTTCAGCGCCTCGGGGTTGTCGTCGGCGCGCTTGGTGAAGCCGCTGCCTTGGCCCATGCGCGCGCGGTACATCACGCGTTCAAAAACAACCTCGTCGGATAGGTGGAGGTAGATGACCTTGTCGAGGTTCCAATTCTCGAACAGGTATTCGGCTTGCGACCGCGTTCGTGGAAATCCATCGAGCACGAAGCCGTAGTTCCAATCGTGCTGATCGAGCCGGTCCCGGACGACTTTCTCGACGATCTCATCGGGAACCAGCAATCCGGCGTCGGTGATCCGCTTGATCCGCGCCGCGAGTTTGGTGTGATGCTTAACGTTCCAGCGGAAGATGTCGCCAATCGAGATGTGGACGAGATCGTAGTCCTGACAAAGCAGTTCGCTTTGCGTTCCCTTACCGGAGCCCTGCGGGCCGCATATGACAAATTTGTTCATTGGCGCAAGATTCGATCATAGGTCAAACTCGATGCCTTGTGCCAGAGGAAGTTCTTCGGACCAGTTGATGGTAACGGTTTGGCGGCGCATGTACGCCTTCCAGGCGTCCGAGCCCGACTCGCGCCCGCCGCCTGTATCCTTCTCGCCGCCGAACGCCCCGCCGATCTCGGCGCCGCTGGTTCCGATGTTGACGTTGGCGATCCCACAGTCGCTGCCGGCATGGCCGAGAAAGCGCTCGGCGTTGCGAAGATTGTCGGTGAAGATGGCGCTCGACAGGCCTTGTGGCACGTCGTTTTGCTGGCGGATCGCGTCATCCAAATCGTCGAAGAACATGACGTAGAGAATCGGTGCGAAGACCTCGACCTTGGTGATCGCCATCGATGAGTTCGCCAGCACCAGCGCGGGCCGGCAATAGAGTCCGCCCAGTAGCGGCTTGCCTTCGTAATCGAGTTCGACGCGCTCGCCGCCGAAGAACAATTCACCGCCTTGCTCGCGTGCGTCGGCAAGGCCTTGCTCCATCTGGTTGATCGCGCTCTGATCGATCAGCGGCCCGCACAGCGTCTTTGGATCGAGTGGATGACCGACACGGATTTTCGTCCACATCTTCTTCAGATATTCGACGTACTCATCGGCGCAGTCCCGATGAATGAACAGCCGCCGCAGCGTGGTGCAGCGTTGACCCGCCGTGCCGACCGCGCCGAACAGCACGGCGCGCATCACGAGTTGGGGATTGGCGTCGGGCATTACGATCAGACCGTTGTTGCCGCCCAGCTCGAGAAGCGTGCGGCCGAGCCGCTCGCCGACCACCTCAGCCACGCGCCGGCCCATGTGACACGATCCGGTCGCCGAAACCAGCGGCACACGGCGATCGGCGATCATCCGCTCGCCAATTACATCGCCGCGCCCGTTGACCAGCGTGAACACGCCCGCGAATCCGTGACGCTCCATCACGCGGCGCACGATGTTGTGGACCGCGATCGAAGTCAGCGGCGTCTTCTCGGACGGTTTCCAAATCACGCAATCGCCGCAGACCGCGGCAATCAAAGCGTTCCAACTCCACACCGCCACAGGGAAGTTGAAGGCGGTGATGCAGCCAATCAAGCCGAGCGGATGCCACTGCTCGTACATGCGATGAGCCGGGCGTTCGCTGTGCATCGTTAAGCCGTATAGCTGGCGTGACAGGCCAACGGCGAAGTCGGCGATATCGTTCATCTCCTGCACTTCGCCGCGCCCTTCGGCCAGGATCTTGCCGGCTTCCAGCGAGACCAACATGCCGAGGTCATCTTTGGCCGAGCGTAGTTCGTTGCCGATCTCGCGAACGATTTCGCCGCGCCGCGGCGCTGGTGTATCGCGCCACTTCGGCCACGCATGCCGCGCCGTGTAGGCGGCGTCATCGTAGTCTTCTTCTAGGCCGAGCGTTACAGAAGCCAACCGCCGGCCGTCGGCGGGCGATAGAACATCGATCTCCTCGCCGCCGGGCGAAGCCCAATCGTCGTGATAGACGCCCGAATTGCGTTCTTCGATTCCGAGCCGCCGCAACAACTGGCGCACCTGCGTCTGGTCGAGCGACGAATCGAGGATGGACATTCCGCTAGCCTAACGTAAGAG
>VFZQ01000247.1 GCA_016871135.1 Acidobacteriota bacterium
GTCCACTGCTTTTTTGCAGGGGCCGCCAACTGTCTCTAAACTTTTGTCTCACCGTAGGGGACAACCTCAAATGATCTCCCTCAAAGGCTGGCGAGAATGAGCAGATTAGGGTCAGTCACTATTACGTCTCACGATATATCGTAAAACTTACTAACAACTCTGTCAATCACTCTCTCGCCTCAACTCCGCAACCCCTCCGCAATCTCCCCCACCGTCGCCAGCACCTTCGCCGCCTCTAATATCCGAGGCGTCACGTTATCCCCCGAAGCCGCCGCCGCACGCAACTCCGCCAGCGCCGCATCCACGGCCGAAGCACTCCGCGAAGCCCGCACCGCCCGCAGATTCTCCACCTGCCGCCGCTCAATCTCCGGATCGATCCGAAACACCGGAACCTCGGAACGAGCAACGCTTTGAAACTTGTTCACCCCAACCACCACCTGCTCGCCCGTCTCCACCCGCTGCTGATACCGATAAGCCGCGTTGTGAATCTCGGCCTGGGGAAAGCCCTCTTCAATCGCCGCGATCGCGCCCCCCATCGCATCAATGCGATCGATATACGCACGCGCCTCGCTCTCGATGCGATCCGTCATCTGCTCGATGACGAAACTCCCGCCAAACGGGTCCGGGTGCTCGGTCACGCCCGATTCAAACGCAATCACCTGCTGCGTGCGCAGCGCCAGCGTCGCCGCATGTTCGGTCGGAAGCCCAATCGCCTCGTCCATCGAATTCGTATGCAGAGACTGCGTCCCGCCCAGCACCGCCGCCATCGCCTGCAGCGTCGTGCGAACGACATTGACCTCCGGCTGCTGCGCCTGCAACGACGACCCTGCCGTCTGCGTATGAAACCGCAGCTTCATCGACCGCGCATCGAGCGCGCCATACCGGTCCTTGACGATCGCCGCATACAATCGCCGCGCCGCGCGAAACTTCGCGATCTCTTCCAGGAAATTGTTGTGCGCGTTGAAGAAGAACGAAAGCCGCGGCGCGAAACTGTCGATCTGCAATCCCGCCGTCAAAGCCGCGTCGATATAAGCGATCGCATTCGCCAGCGTGAACGCCACCTCTTGCGACGCCGTCGATCCCGCCTCGCGAATGTGATACCCCGAAATCGAAATCGTGTTCCACTCCGGAATCTCCGCGCTCGCCCACGCAAAAAAATCGGTGACGATTCGCATCGACGGCCGCGGCGGATAAATGTAGGTGCCGCGCGCGATGTACTCTTTCAGGATGTCGTTCTGCACCGTGCCGTTCAGCTTCTTGCGATCCGCACCCTGCCCATCGGCCACGAGCACATAAAACGCCAGCAGCGTCGACGCCGTCGCGTTGATCGTCATCGACGTCGAGACGCTCTCAAGTTGGATGCCCTCGAACAGCCGCTCCATGTCCTTCAGCGAGCAAATCGCCACGCCCGTCCGCCCGACCTCACCGGCCGCCAGTGGATGATCGGAGTCCATTCCCATCTGCGTCGGCAAATCGAAAGCGACGGACAGCCCCGTGATGCCCTGCTCCAACAAAAACTTGTATCGCCGATTGCTCTCCTCGGCCGATCCAAATCCGGCATACTGCCGCATCGTCCACGGCCGCGCGCGATACATCTCTGGATAGATCCCGCGCGTGTACGGAAACTGGCCAGGCTTGTCGCTCATGGCGCCGGCGTGGTCTTCGCAATGCGGCGCGCGCGCCAGAACGAGGACAGCCCGAAGATCAACATCGTCAGAAAGAAAAGCGCGGTTAGCATCAGCCGGAACAGCTTCTCCGGTTCGCCGTTGAAATCGCGCACCGCTGTGTAAGTCTTCGGCCCCGCAACCACCGCCAGGCACAGAAACACGAACCCGATCATCTCGTTCCAGAGAATCCGGAGCGGCCGCATAATGCCGGGAAGGACGTGAGATAGAAACTTCTTGACCATGGATAGCGTGGTTCTCTGTCAATTATACGTGCTCCGCCGATAAGACCAGCAGCGGGATGCTATCCTGAAGGGGCCGCAAAGCGAGGAAATTTGGACGATCGGCTAAAAGAGTTAATGCAGGACCTCGGAAACGCGATCAACGAATCGATCGCGGACTCCGAGCGAATCGCCGAGGCGATCGGCGAGATCAAACGCTCCGGCTACGACGTTTTCCTGGTACTGGAAGCCACCATCGGCTTCAACAAACGCGAAGAAGGCGCCTCCGAGGACGAGGAACTGCTCGAAGCACTCGAAGACGCCGAGGACGAACAACCGCCCACACGCCGCCACAAGGTCTCCTGGACCTCCCAGGATCAAAAATTCCTGCGCGCCCTAAAGATCTCCCTCGACGAAGACAAGAAGTAGCGAGTACGAAAATGCGCGCTCTGGCCGCCGCCGAATCTTCGGAGAACACGCGTCGACGAACAACCCGCGCCACGCCCTAATCCACCAACCCCTTCCGCACCGCAAACCGCACCAACTCCCCCGTCGAGTGCAGATTGAGCTTCTCCATAATTCGCCCGCGATGCGCATCCACCGTATACACGCTCAAATTCAATAACCCAGCGATCTCTTTATTTGTTTTACCCTCGGCGATGAGCTGCAGCACCTCCCGCTCCCGGCTCGACAGCAAATCCAGCGGATCAGTCACGTGCTTCCGGTAGTCGTCCAACACCGAGTCCGATACCGCCGGGCTCAAGAACCCCTCACCCTTGGCCACCGCGCGCACCGCCGCCAGCAGGTCGACGTCGATCGAATCCTTCAGCAAATACCCGCGCGCCCCAGCCCGCAAAATCTCCCGCACATAGACCGAGTCCTTGTGCATCGACAACGCCAGCACCCGCGCATGCGGCGCCGCGTCCCCCATCCGCCGGGTCGCTTCGATCCCGTTCAACTCCGGCATCGCCACGTCCATCACAACAACGTCCGGCTGCAATCCCTGGCTCATCTCGACCGCCTCGCGCCCGTTGCCCGCCTCGCCGACAATCTCCATGTCCGGCTGCGCGCCCAGGATCATGCGAAACCCCTGCCGCACCACCGCGTGGTCATCGGCCAACAAGATTCGTATCTTCTTGCTCATTGCGAACTGGTTCGGCCGGAACCCAGGCCTCGATCGTTAGTCCTTGTTTTGCATCCCGCCGCGGCGTTACTTCCAACTCGCCGCCGGCGCCGCGCGCCCGCGCCCGCATCGCGGTCATGCCGATGCCGCTCGACGCGGCCGGACGCCCTTCCGGAAGTCCTTTCCCATTGTCGCTAATCCGCAGCCGTACTTTCCCGTCCTCATGCCGCAGCGAAATCTCGACGCTCGTCGCCCCCGAGTGCCTTGCGATGTTCGTCAACGCCTCCTGCGCGATCCGGAATAGCTGCGTCTCTGTCTCATCGGCAAGCCGCATCGACAGGTTCGCATCGTACTGCACATCCACTCCCGTGCGCTGCATGAACCGCTCGCACTGCCACCGCAATCCCGCGTCCAAACCGAAATCGTCGAGGATCGTCGGCCGCAACAACTGCGACAACTCCCGGACATTTTGAATCGCCTCATCCACCAGATGCACGCAGTCGGCCACCCGCGGTGACGACACCCCCAACGAAACCAGATTCGCCTTCACCGCGGTCAACGACTGCCCCAACTCATCGTGCAACTCATGCGAAAATCGACGCGCCGCGGACTCCTGGTTCTCGACCATATGCCACGAAACCCGGCTCAACTCCGCCGCCTGCGCCTCAATGTCCCGCGTCAACCGCGCCGTCGTCCTCACCGTGTACACCGCAATGCCCAGCGCCAGCAGCAGACACGCTCCCATCAACGCCACCGATTGCCGTACCAGCGTCGCCGACTGCTCCCGCAGCAACAACTGCGCCAGCGCTGATCGCTCCGACCCCGCCGCGATCAGCTTCCGCACGACTTCGATCACCGTCTCGTGCCGTTCCAGCAAGTCGTAGCTGAACAACGACTCGGCGTCTTCCTCCGCCAACAACCGCCGCGCCTCGGACGAAAACGCCACCGTCGCCGTCTGGAGCTGTTTCCATAACGGCTCGTCTTTGGTGCCGAGACCCGTCGCGACGATCTGTTCAATCACCCGATCCGCCTCGTTCAACTGCGAAAGGATCTGATCCCGATCGACCGAGTCCGGTTCTTGATTCAGGTTGTTGAAGACCGCATTCAACGCGCCCTGCTCACGATGGACTTCGTCGATCAACCGGTTGGTGACAACCTGCTCGCCCGCCAACCGCTCCGCCGAAATCCGGATCTCCTGCGCATTCCGCACGCCTACATACCCCGAAACAAGCAACAACACAATCACCAGCGCAAAGCCTGTGATCAACACGCGGACGACACTACGGCCTGCCAGCAGTCGGAGCATGAATCCCTAGCTCACAGCGTAACGCACGGCACCTCGGATTTTTCCTAACCCATTTTTTTTAATGTTTTGTTTCAAACAACCGATATAACTAGTGTGTCACTTCTTCTCCTTCTCTCCATCCTCACCACCTGCCCAGCGACCCTCGCCGAGCGCGACGCCTACACCGTCTGCTACGACTCACAAAATCAGCGCGCCCTTTGGACCTCACACACGCCGGCGCCGTCCGAAACGCCGGTCCCAAGAAGACACTGGCGAAAAGACCACGATCTGAATTCCCTACCCAGCGCGGCGTTCACCAACACCGGCTTCAACCGTGGTCACCTCACCCCAGCCGCCGATCTGCCCAACTCCGCCGACACCTTTCTTACCAGCAATGCGGTGGCGCAAGATCCCGCCCTCAATAACGGCGAATGGCGCAAGCTCGAAAACAGAATCCGCAAACTGCGCCCGGCGCTCGTAACCACCGGCGCTGTCTACAACAACTGCGGGAACGAGTTGATCGAGGCTCCCTGTTATCTCTACAAAATCGCGCACCTATCGTCCGGCGAAATCGTCGTCGAATTCGCGCAGAACAGCCAGCCCCGCGACAGGTGACCGCGCAAGCCCTACAAACCGCGCTACTTGCTTCCTACCCCACAGGTGTATCTCTGCCCCGTTCCACATTCATTTCACCCCCGAGTCATTGCCAGTTGCCCCGCCCCATGTTAGTTATGAAACAGGATCAGCGGCTACCGCCATGCTCCGAGGATAAGACCCATCACCGTAAACGACACGGTATGGTATCCGGCGTCTATCAACCATAGCTTCAAGCTCCGGCTTTCAAACAGGTAGGTGATTCCCATTCCCAGCGCAACCCAGCCGAAACCCGCCGCGAACGCCGCCGCAACCGCGAAGCCGAGCGTCGCCTCCGGGCCGATGAACGCCGCCAGGTTGAAGGCCATCAGCAGCGCCAACACAAACGAGGTCCCAAAGATCGGCGCCGGGTTGCGAGTCTTGAGTTTTTCGTCGTCGATACCGGTCTCCGCTTGCCAGGCCTTGCCAAACAACGCGGGCGAGTACCAAATGCCGCCAATCAGAAATGTCGACAGCGCCGCGGCGCCGATCGCGTAGAAGTTGAGTTTCGAAGGGTCCATAAATTAGGTGACCCGTGCAGAATAAGATCCCCAAACAATGCACGCCATCTCAAACTTGCCGAAGCCGGATATCTTCAGTCCGAAGCTGGATTCTTCCATGCTGAAACCGCTCGTCGCCCGGCAGTTGGAACTCCGCGACGGCGGTATCCGCGCGGTCTGCATCCCCATGTTCGGCATACTGATCCCGATTGGGACAGGCCTCTGGGGACCGGTCGGCCCCACACTGCTGACATTCTGGATCGGCCAACTCTGGTTTATCGCCGTCGCCGCCGCGACCTGGCACGGCAACCGATTTCTCTATCTCCGCCATCGACAATCGAACACCTGGTTCAAACACCCGGCCCGCCGCATCGCACAGATGCTGCTGGCAATCGTTTTCTACACCGTCCCCTGTTGCGTCTCCATGCTGTGGGCCTGGTACTGGTTCACCGGACTCCCCGTCGACTGGGCCGCCATCCGCCTGGCCACCGCCACCTCGGTGATCTGCGTCATCTTCATAACCCACGTCTACGAAACCGTCTATCTCATTCAGCAGCGCGAATCCGACATGCTGACGTTCGAAAAACTCGAACGCGCCAAAGCCGAGGCCGAACTGGAAGCGCTCAAAAATCAGCTCGATCCGCACTTCATGTTCAACTCGTTGAACGCCCTTAGCTGGCTGATCGAGAACGATCCCCCGCGCGCCGTCGCCTTCAACGACAACCTCGCCGACGTCTACCGTTACATCCTCCGCAACCGCGACCGCGCTCTGGTCTCGCTCGAAGACGAACTCGATTTCCTCGACCGCTACTTCGCATTGCTCAAACTTCGTTTTGAGGACGCCATTCACCTGAAGATGCCCCCGCGCCGCGCCGATTTCGCGAACTCCTATGTGCCGCCGATCTCCCTTCAAATCCTGATCGAGAACGCCGTCAAACACAATGAGTTCAGCCGTGACGAGCCTCTGTCCATCGAACTCCGCTTCGAAGACGGCGCCGTCGTCGTCGAGAACGAAATCCGCGCCCGCCGCCATCCGCGCCCTACCTCCCGCGTCGGCCTCGAAAATCTCCGCGAGCGTTGCCGCCTGACCTTGGACCGCGAACTCGAAGTCTCACCTGGTCCCGCTCGCTTTTCCGTCCGATTGCCGGTAAAATCCTTGCATTGAACCTGGTGATCGTCGAAGACGAACCGCTCGCGCGAGAGAAGCTGGCCGCATGCCTGCGTATCGCCGCGCCCAAAGCCGTCATCGCCGCCGAACTGGCCAGCGTCGCCGAAGCCGTCCGCTGGTTTCGCGCCAACCCCGCGCCGGACCTGGTCTTCTGCGACATCCAACTCACCGACGGCCTCAGCTTCGAGATTTTCCGATCGGTTTCCTTCGCCTCACCCGTCGTCTTCACCACCGCCTACGACGAGTACATGCTCGAAGCGTTTCAATCCAATGGCATCGACTATCTGCTGAAGCCCATCCGGCAGCCGCAAGTCGCCGCCGCGTTGGCCAAGTTCCAGTCCCTCGCGGACCACTTTTCTTCCGACTACGCCGCCCGCCTCCGCAACGTCACGCATGACGGCGCCAAACGCCGCGATCGCTTCCTCATCCGTCGCGGCGCCGGATTCCACGTAGTCAAAACCGCCGACATCGCCTACTTCTTCACCGAAGACAAACTCGTATTCCTCGTCACTCGCGACGGCAAACGCCACCTTGTCGAAAAGGTCTTGACAGAGATCGAGCGCGAAATCGACTCCGGCCGCTTCTTCCGCGCCAATCGCGCGTCGCTCGTTTCGATCGATGCCGTCGAACGCTGCACCCCGTTCGGGAAAGGCCGCCTTGCACTCGAATTGACCCCTCCGTCGAAGGACCCGGTTATCGTCAGCCAAGAAAGAGCCGCGGCGTGCCGAATTTGGCTGGGCGAGTGACTACTTTTTTCCCTCGGTCACGCTCTTATTGCAGAAGATGGAACTCGCAGCTGACATAGAGGCGGTACTTGCCCAACTATTGAGTCCCGCATAATATAGAGACGACTTTCAAGCGTCCGGTGTAAACTGGGATATGGGCAACCCTGCAGGCGTGCGTCGTGATTTCGATTCGCTCGAGAAGCGCAGGATGGAGGCGATTCGTTT
>VFZQ01000248.1 GCA_016871135.1 Acidobacteriota bacterium
GATTCGGGCGTGGCGTTCAAAATCGACGGGCTGGCCGAAGTGCCCGATTGGCGACCGTCGCCAAGTGTCGGCAATACGTCGATGCCTTGCTTGACAAGATAATCTGGCGGCAACATGTTGACCACTTCGGCGGCGCCGGGATAACCGACCGGCCCGACGTTGCGGATGACCAGAATGCAGTTCGCGTCAATGGCAAGGGCGGGATCGTTGATACGATCGTGGTAATCTTCGGGGCCTTCAAAAACGATGGCTCGCACCGTAAACTCGTTCGTTTTCAGATACCGTTTCTGGAAGTCCGCGCCAATGACCGAGGTCTTGAGCAGCGCGTTGTCGAAGATGTTGCCGCCGACGACCAGGAACCCGGCGTTTTCCTTGACAGGATTCGTCAGAGGCCGGATGACGGTTTGGTCGAGACTGCGAACGCCCTTGTACACTTCGCCCATCGTCTTGCCGGAGCAACTCAGCGCGTTCTCGCGAATGTGGCCGCCTTGCATCAGTTCGCCGATGATAGCGGGCACCCCGCCGGCCAAGTGATACGACTCCGCCAGATACTCGCCCGCCGGTTGGACGTTGGCGAGCAACGGAATGTGATGGCCGAGGGTCTCCCACTCCTTCACCTTCAATTCAACGCCGATGTGGCGCGCGATGGCGATGATGTGTGGCGGGCAATTCGTAGAACCGCCGATCGCCGAGTTGACGACGATGGCATTCTCAAACGCCTCGCGCGTGAGGATCTTCGAAGGCTTCAAATCTTCGTGCACCATGGCGACGATGCGCGCCCCGGTTTGATAGGCCATCTGGCCGCGCTCGCGGTAGGGCGCGGGAATCGCAGCGCTGCCAGGAAGCGAAAAGCCGAGCGCCTCGATCAGCGAATTCATCGATGTCGCGGTGCCCATAGTGTTGCAGTGGCCCGCGCTAGGCGTTGAATTGACGACCTTGAGAATAAACTCGTCGTAGTCGATCTCGCCCGCGGCCAGCATGCGGCGAGCGTCCCACACCGCCATCCCGGAGCCATCGAGCTTGCCCTTGTAGTAGCTGTTGATCATCGGCCCGCCGTTGAGGGCGATGGCGGGGATGTTGACGGTACACGCGGCCATCACGCACGACGGCGTGGTTTTGTCACAGCCCGTCGTGAGCACGACACCATCAAGAGGATAGGCGTGGAGGATCTCAACCAAGCCGAGATACGCAAGGTTGCGGTCGATCGCCGCGGTTGGGCGGCGGCAGCTTTCCGAAATCGGATGCGTGGGAAAGACGAGAGGGACGCCGCCGGCATCGCGAACACCGTCGCGGACGCGCGAGACCAGCTCCATGTGAATGCGGTTGCATGGCGAAAGATCGCTGCCGGTATTGGCGATGCCGATGACCGGCTTGCCGCTGCGCAGTTCGGCTGTGGTTAGGCCGTAATTCTGAATCCGTTCCAGATACACGGCGGTCATACCGGGGTTGTGGGGGTTGTCGAACCAGGCGCGGCTGCGGAGGCGTCCCTTTACTTCGTCTTTTGGTGTTTGCATGTCGAACTACCGCGCGATGCGGGCTGATCCACCTTTCGCAAAGTCCTTCACTTGCTCGACGGTGGCCATGGTGGTGTCGCCGGGATAGGAGGTCAACAACGCGCCGTGCGCCCAGCCGAGACGGACAGCCTGTTCTGGCTCTTCGCCGGTGAGCAAACCGTAGAAAAGACCGGCCGCGAAACCGTCACCGCCGCCAACGCGATCGAGCACGTCGAGCTCGCATTGCGGCGCGACGTGGTTCTTGCCGTCGATGTGCGCCACAGCCGACCAGGAGTGACGATTGGTCGAGTGCACTTCGCGCAGGGTCGTCGCAACGACTTTCACGTGCGGATGCTTGTTGAGCACGCGTTCGATCATGCCGAAGAACGAAGTGGGATCGAGCTTGGACGACGAGTGGACGTCCTGGCCTTCGATGCCGAGCCCCTTTTGCAGGTCCTCCTCGTTGCCGACGAGCACGTCGACGAGCTTGACGATCTTGTTGACCGTGGCCACCGCGGTGTCGCCTCCGCCGGCGATCTTCCAGAGCTTCTCCCGGAAATTGAGATCGAAGCTGATGATGGCGCCCTGGTCCTTCGCCGCCTGCATGCCGTCGATGATGACTTCACTCGTCGTTGGCGAGAGGGCCGCGAAGATGCCGCCGGAGTGGAACCACCGGCACCCGCCGGCAAAAATCTCTTTCCAGTTGAAATCGCCAGGCTTCAATTGCGCGGCCGCTTCGTTGCAGCGATTGTAGAAGACCACGGGGCCGCGCGGACCCTGACCGCGATCGGAGTAAACGGCGGCCATGTTCGGGCCGTTAACGCCGTTGTGTGCGAAGCGCTTGTAGAAGGGCCTCACGCCCATGGCGCGCACGCGTTCGGCGATAAGATCGCCGACGGGGTAGTCGACCATCGCGGAGGCGACACCGGTGTTCAACCGGAAACAATCCGCTAGATTGGCGGCGACATTGAACTCACCGCCGGAAACGTGAATCTGGAACTCGGATGCCTTACGAAAGGGGATGATGCCGGGGTCGAGGCGATGGACCAATGCGCCGAGCGACACGCAGTCGAGCGCGCCATCTTGCCGAATATTCAAACCATACTTCATGAAAGTGTTGTTCTCCTGAATCTCGTTATGTTACTCGCTTGACGACTGTTCACGCGCGGCGCGGGTGGCCAGTTCGTCGCAGCGGTTATTGTCTGCATGTTCGGCGTGGCCCTTGGTCCACTGCCATTTCGTTGTGTGGCGCGTGACTTGCTCGTCAAGTGCGATCCACAAATCTCGGTTGAGGACGGGCGACTTGTCGGCCTTCACCCAGCCCTTTCGTTTCCAGCCGTGAATCCATTGCGTAATTCCGTTCTTTACGTATTCGGAATCGGTGGTGATGGTCACTTCGCACGGTTCGTTGAGCGCCGCGAGGCCCCTGATGGCGGCGGTGAGTTCCATGCGATTGTTGGTCGTCTGCGTTTCGCAGCCGAACATCTCTTTAGTGTGTTTGCCGAATCGGAGGACGCACGCCCACCCACCGGGGCCGGGGTTGCCGATGCAGGCGCCGTCTGTAATCAGTTCGATCTGTTTCAAGCGGGTGTGAGTTCTCCGAGAAAGAAGCGATCGACGTGATCGCGGATGTCGGCGGGTGTGTGGAGATGATAGATGGTAGTGCGGAGTTTGGCGCCGTTGCGGACATCGTGGGTAAAGTACGTCGCGAACTGTTTCATTTTGCCGATGGCTTCATGCGGGTCGATCTCATCGTCCATCATTCGATAGTAGGTGGACATGATCTCGTAACGATCCTGCTCCGTGGGACGAAAATAATCGCCGGTGGCGAGGTACTCATCGATCTGCCGGAAGATCCACGGATTCGACGAAGCGGCGCGGCCAATCATGACGGCGTCGCATCCGGTTTCGACGTGCATGCGAACGGCGTCTTCCGGTGTGAGGATATCGCCGTTGCCGATCACGGGTATTTTCACGGCACGTTTGATGTCGGCGATGCGGGTCCAGTCGGCCTTGCCGGAATAGCCCTGTTCGCGTGTGCGCGGATGCAGTGCGATCGTGGCGACACCGATGTCCTCGGCCATCTTCGCCATTTCGACATGGACCAACTCGTTGTCGTTCCAGCCCGCGCGGAACTTCATCGTCAATGGAATCTGTAGGGAATTTTTACACTGTTCGAGAATTGCACGGACAAGCGGGAGGTCGCGCAGGCAGCCGGAGCCGCCGTTGCATTTGGTGACCTTCTTCACAGGGCAGCCGAAGTTGATGTCGACGGCGTCGAATCCGAGATCCTGGCAAATGCGCGCGGCTTCGGCCATGACCTTGGCATCGGAGCCGAACAACTGCGCCGAGATCGGATGTTCTTCGGGCTCGAAGTGCAAGTAGTCGAAGGACTTGCGCTTGCGGCCGCCGTCGGAACCGACGACGCCGTGCGAGCTGGTGAACTCGGTCATGATGAGCCCGCAGCCGCCCTGATTGCGAATGAGGCGGCGAAAAACAGTGTCGGTCACCCCGGCCATGGGGGCCAATACGGTGGCGGGAGCAATCGGAATCTTACCGATCGCGAACGCACGGGGGAAGTTCTCGCGGGCCTCCATCTCTCCTATTGTATCGTTGACTGGATTGGCAGACTACTTGCAGGGATCGGAATATGACCACTCGACACATTGCAATTGGAATCGCCGCATCGGCGCTGTGTTTCACGGGATGCTCGAAGACCGAGCCGGAGGTGACGCGCGAGTCGTTGTGGAAGCCGGCGGCGGAGGTGAAGGCGGAGGTGAAGGCGGCGCCGGCGGCCGCTACTGTCGCCCCCAAAAAGCCCGGGCCTAAAGCGATGCAGGTGACAATCACCGCCGGGACCCCGCTGGTCGTGCGCATTAACGAGACGCTGACCTCGGACAAGAACGATGTGGGCGATACATGGTCCGGCGTATTGAACGAGCCGCTGGTGATCGACGGCTTGGTGATCGCGGAGAAGGGATCAAACATCGAAGGCCGAGTGAGCCATGTGAAGCGCGCTGGCCGAGTGAAGGGCAACGCCGAGATGAGCGTGCAGATGACGCGGATCGCAACGGCCGATGGACAGAAGATCGATTTGTCGACCGCTCCGTACATGACGGTTGGCGAGGATGTGACGAAGAAAGACGCGACCAAAATTGCGGTGGCGACGGGCGTGGGCGCGGCGATCGGCGCGGGGGCTGGCGCGGCCGGAGGCACGGGTGTTGTTCTGGCGACACGCGGTGGCGCGGCAACGATCAACAGCGAGTCAGTGGTGCGATTCAAGGTCCGCGACGCCGTCACGGTGACGGAGAAGTTGAAGTAGCTACCGGCTACGTCCGGTCTCCCTTGCGTTCGCCCTCGCGTTGGCGCATAATTCCCGCATGCGCCAACCTGACCGCCGCGAATTCCTCGCCCTCGCCACAGCGGTAGCGGCCTCCGCCGCGCCGAAGAAGAACCAATCGCCGGAAACCGTCGTCGCCAGTCTCTACAAGAGCCTGAACGAGGAGCAGCGCAAGGTCATCTGCTTCCCATTCGGCCATGAGTTGCAATCCAAGGTCGACGCCAACTGGTTCATCACCCCGAAGAAAATTGGCAACTACTTCAACGCCGATCAAAAAGCGATGATCGAGGAGATCTTCCGCGGCCTGCACAACCCCGAATTCGCCGACCGCGTCATGCAGCACATGAAGGAAGACGCCGGCGACTTCGGCGCCTACTCGATCGCACTGTTCGGCCAACCGGGCACGGGCAAGTTCGAGTTCGTACTCACGGGCCGGCACTGTACGGCGCGCTGCGACGGCGACTCGGTGGAAGGCGCTGCGTTCGGCGGACCGATTTTCTATGGCCATCAAGCCGGCCCTTCGGCCACCGAAGCGCCCGATCATCCGGGCAACATCTACTGGTATCAGGCCAAACGCGCGAACGAAGTATTCAAGGCGCTCGACGGCAAGCAACGCGCGGCGGCGTTGCTGGGTGATCCGCGCAAGGAAGCCAAGAACGCGACAGTGGCATTGAAGTCGCATCACGAAGGACTGCCCGTGAAGGACATGTCGCGCGATCAGCGTGAACTTGTGAAGAAAGTGCTAGCGGACTTACTACTGCCTTTCCGCAAGAAAGACGTCGACGAAGCGATGAAATTGATCAACGCCAAAGGCGGCGTCGACTCATTGTCCATGGCGTTCTACAAGAACCTCGACATCGGCAACGATGAAGTCTGGGATGTTTGGCAGTTGGAAAGTTCAAACATGATCTGGCACTTCCGCGGGCATCCGCACGTTCACACCTGGGTGAACTTACGCACCTAGGGCATGTTCCAATTCCCGGAAATCGATAGGTTTGGTCAAGTAGTCATCCATGCCGGCGTCGATACACTTGTCGCGGTCGCCCACAAGCGCGTAGGCGGTGAGCGCGATGATCGGCGTGGTGTCGCCGGTTTCGCGCAACTGGCGCACCGCCATGAATCCATCGACTTCGAGCATCTGGCAGTCCATTAGAATGACGTCGAATCTCACCGTGAGCCCGGCTTCGATAGCTTCGCGGCCGTTGGTCACCATTCGGACATCGTGGCCGAGACGTCCCAGCAGTTGCTCCATCAACCGGCGGTTGACGCCGTTGTCTTCGGCGACAAGAACACGCCGTTTGTTTTCGCTCGACCGCTGGCGAGGGCGCGCGCCGATCGCGCGAGACGATGTCCACGGCCGAAGATCCGCCAATCCATCTACCCGCGCCTGCCCCATCGACGCATGGTGAATCCAGGTCCGCCACGCCGCGTTACCAGTTTGCCGCCATGGCGCACGCTGGTCCGAAAGGGATCGCGGGAACCGGACTGCGCCGAAATCAGCGTCCCTTGCGTCTCGCCTGCCGGCTTGGTGATCACGTTAATCACACCGCTCACCGCGTTGGCGCCCCACACGCTTCCGGCCGGCCCGCGAATCACTTCGATGCGGTCGATATCCTCCATCATCACCAGGTGCCGCGCCCAGTCGACACCCGACATCACAGGGCTGTAGATCGTCCGCCCATCGATCATCACCAGCAGCTTGTTTGCATAGAAGCTACCGAACCCGCGGATCGAAACGGCCCACGTCGCGCCGTTGACACGCGACACGTGAACGCCCGGAGCCAGCCGCAGCGCCTCGGGCAGATTCGTCGCACCGCTTCGCCGGATGTCGTCCTGCGTGATAACGTGGATCGCCATCGCCGTGCGCGAAAGCCGCTGACGGCTCTTCCGCACCGAAGTCACCTCGACGTTTAGAAAATCTTCGAGGCTCATCGTCGTCAGATCTTTGGGTTGGCCGTCCAAGGCAACGACCACCAGCAGCAGGATCAACAAAATTCGGCACGCCATAAAGACCGTATCGGCAGCGCACCAAAAGGTGTGATGAAAAAGGAGTAGGTACTTTGGCGTAGCCGTCTGCGATATCCTCTTCGAATGCCGGCAACTCCCAAACAGATCCTGAAGCGGTTCGTCGATCAGGCGTGGAACAAGAAAAACCGCAAGGCCGTTCACGAACTGCTGACCGCCGATTGCCGTCACTACATGCCAGGCCTAAGCGAACCGATGATCGGCCCCGACGCCTACTTACAGCTCCTGGACCAATTCACGGCGGCGTTTCCCGACTGCCGCATGGAGACCGGGCTCAGTTTTGGCGAGGGCACTCACGTGTGCTTGATGTGGACCTTTAAGGGTTCGCACAAAGCCGCATTCCACGACTTTACCCCTAGCGGCAAAGTGGTCTCGATCGCAGGCGTGGTTGTTGCCACCATCCGCCGGGGAAAAATCGTCGAGATTCACTCCATGTTCGACAATGCCGAGTTTGCTTCCAAACTGACGGCGTGATCCACCGAGGGATCAGAAAACGAGCTTCAGCCCCATCTGAATCTGGCGCGGCGCATTGCCTTGCGAGGTAATCGCCCCAAAGCTGCCGGACGTGACGGTTGTGTTGGGACCGCCAAACCGCGGCGTGTTAAACGCATTGAGCGCCTCTCCACGCAGTTCCACCCGGGCGTTTTCCCGG
>VFZQ01000249.1 GCA_016871135.1 Acidobacteriota bacterium
TCGCCCGCGAAAATGCCCCCAAGCCATATCGAAGAGGATCGCTTGTGGTGGCGGAGTTTTTGTTTGCATAAAAAGTGTTCGTCCATCATAAGCGCAAAGCGTCCCGTAGAGGGCCACGGTTTCGTGGTATGAATGAGAGGACAGTTCTTTTCAATGCTGATCCTTCACGCCGGCGTTCACGACGGCTTCTTCACCATCTGGCTGGAGGCATCGGCGGATCATAGGCAGGACAACGGGGCGGCCAAACAAGGAAAGCCGCAACGCGGCGGGCCTCCCGATTACCCATACGGAGCTCCCCCAGCCCTGCTACGCGAAGTTCTTAACTCTCTTCCTTATTGCGGAGAGTTAGCAAAGCTCAAGATGCAGCGAGCCGTTCTCTGGGCGCCCAGCGCGCCAGATGCGCCGCTGGCTTCTAGCGCGTTGATCGCCGAGCATCCAGAGTATGAAGCGCTTACTATTGCGCCATGGTCCATTGCAAGCATGCAATTGGGGCCAAAGGAGACTGTCGACTTTTTGGCCGCCACGTTCGGCCAGCGCCTTGTCCGCCCCGGCCTCATGGTTGGACCGGACGTAACGTTCTGGATTCACGCGCTCCGCTTCGCCGGCGGCATGGTCGCGCGGCAGCAGTTCCTACCGGACCTCGACGCCGTCGAAGAAGGATTCGCGGCGCAATGGACGCCCGTCTACCCCGGCCTGGAAGGCCACCGCCTCGCCGCGCTCGCCGCGGCAATGCCATCTTCGGCGCGCGCGATCAGCTTCGACGAAAACACCGCGCCAACAACGCCCTCGCGCATCGTCCTCGACGCGTTCATCGCGTGGATGGTCGACGATCTGGTTCGCGGATCTTTCGCCGGCCAGAACCCGCCGCGCGGCAAGAGCCCGCACGATCGCTGGCTCCACGCGCTCGCCACGCAAGACGGCCTGGTGCAGGGATATCCCGATCAACTCGAGCGCATCGCCAAACAGGTGCGTCAGTGGCGGCGGCCGGTCGCGCTTACCGCCGACGCTCCCTTCCGCCTCTGCTTCCGACTGGAAGAACCGCCCGAAGATGGCGCCGCGTGGTCGGTTCGATATCTGGTGCAGAGCGTCGATAACCCCGAAAACTTCTTGCGCGCCGAACAAATCGGTTCGGGCGAAAAACTGCCGGGCGTTTCGCGCCAGCCAACGCTTGAGTTTTTGCTGACCTCTCTGACGCAAGCGACATCAATCGTCCCGCGCATCGAATCCAGTCTGCGCGCGTCGATCCCGACCGGCTTCGATCTCGACACACAAGGCGCTTACGATTTCCTCACGCAGCGCTCGGTGTCGCTCGAACAAGGCGGCTTCGCCGTACAGCTTCCGCCGTGGTGGTCGAAGGACGGCACGCGCGCCCACCTCAGCGCACGCGCGGTTGTTCATAGCGACGACGAGCCGCCAAAGGGCGGGCTGTCGCTCAACTTCGTACTGGGCTTCGACTGGAAGATCGCCATCGGCGATCAGCTTGTCACGCGTGATGAATTGCTGGAGATCGAACGGCTGCGATCGCCGCTGGTGAAGGTGCATGGCCAGTGGGCGCACGTCACGCCGCAAGAAATTTCGATCTCGCTCGATTTCTGGCGGCGCAATGTCACCGGCTCGGCCACGGTGCGCGAAGTCATCCAGATGGCGCTCGGCAACTATCACACCAACGCCGCGCTGGCGATTGAAGGCGTCATCGCGACCGGCTGGGTGAAGGGCTTGCTCGATCAGTTGGAAGGCCGAACGGTGCTCGAAGACCTGCCGCCGCCGAAGGACTTCAAGGGCACGCTGCGTCCGTATCAGGTGCGAGGCTACTCGTGGCTCAAGTTCCTTCGCAAATGGGGCCTCGGTTCGTGTTTGGCCGACGACATGGGTCTCGGCAAAACGATCCAGGCGTTGGCTCTGTTCCAACTGGATCGCGACGAAGGCGTCAATCGCCCCGCGCTGTTAATCTGCCCGACGTCGGTGGTTGGCAACTGGCAAAAAGAAGCGCAGCGCTTCACGCCGAAACTAAAGGTGCTGCTGCATCACGGCATCAACCGCGCCAAGGGCGACGAGTTCACGAAGGCGGCGTATAAGAACGCGCTGGTGATCACCAGCTACGGCTTGTTGCAGCGCGATCTCGATTCGCTGAAACAAGTGCAGTGGGCGGGCATCATCCTCGACGAAGCGCAGAACATCAAGAACCCCGACACGCGCCAGGCGCGCGCCGCGCGGGCGATTGAAGGCGACTACCGCATCGCTCTAACCGGAACGCCGGTTGAAAATAATGTCGGCGAGCTGTGGTCCGTCATGGAGTTCTTGAACCCCGGATTCCTCGGCACTCGGGATCAGTTCCGCAAGAACTTTTTCCTTCCCATTCAAACCGGCCGCGACACCGCTGTCGCCGGCAGTCTGCGGCGTCTCACCGCGCCGTTCCTGCTGCGGCGCTTGAAGACCGATACCTCGATCATCGCCGATCTTCCCGAGAAGATGGAAGCAAAGGTCTTCTGCTCGCTCACCGCCGAACAGATGGCGCTGTACGAACAGGTGACCAAGGACGCCTACAAACTGATCGAAACCGCGGAGGGCATCGGCCGGCGCGGCGTCATTCTCGCGACGCTCTCCAAGCTCAAGCAGGTTTGCAATCATCCCGCGCACTTTTTGGGCGATGGCTCTTCCGCGCGCGGCAGAAGCGGAAAGTTGGCGCGGCTAACGGAAATGCTCGAAGAAGTCGTGGTGTCGGGCGATCGCGCGCTGGTCTTCAGCCAGTTCACAGAAATGGGCAAGATCCTGCAACATCACCTGCTGGAAACCTACGGCGAAGAGGTCCTCTTCCTGCACGGCGGCACGCCGCAGAAGCAGCGCGAGGCGATGGTCGACCGGTTCCAGAACTCGCCGAACGGCCCGCGCATTTTCATTCTGTCGCTCAAAGCCGGCGGAACCGGATTGAACCTGACGCGCGCCAGCCACGTCTTCCATTACGACCGCTGGTGGAACCCGGCGGTGGAAGACCAAGCCACCGATCGCGCGTTCCGCATCGGCCAGAAGAGCAACGTGCAGGTGCACAAGTTCATTTGCGTGGGTACGCTGGAAGAGCGCGTCGATGAGATGATCGAGCGCAAGAAGGGCATCGTGCAGGAAGTCATCGGCACCGGTGAACAGTGGATTACCGAGCTCTCCAACGAAGAGCTCAAGAGCGTCTTCGCCCTCACCAGCGAAGCGATGGAGGAGTCCTGATGAACGAAGGTGGTGGACGCGGCGGCCAGAAAGGCCGCGGATTCCCGCGCAAGAAATACTACCGGCCCTCCAAGCCGCAGCAAAGCGACAACGCCGGGGCGCAGCCGGCGAACGGCGAATCGCAATCGAACGGCAACAACCGCAACGCCGGGCCTGTCCGGCGTACGGGGCCTCGCTCGCGTTATGGCGGTCGCAACACGAACACCCGTCAAAACGGCCGCAATAACAACAACCGCCAGCAGGCGCCGCGGACCGCCGGCATCAAGGCACAGGCCAAGGGCGGCAAGTTCGGCGAGAACTGGTGGGCGAAGCGGTGGATCGAAGTTCTCGAAGGTTTCGAGATGGGGTCGCGGCTGAATCGCGGACGCGACTACGCGAAGAAGGGCCATGTGCTCGCGATTCAGATCGATGAAGGGCAGGTCACCGCGCGCGTGCAAGGTTCGCGGCCGAAGCCCTACGACATCGAAGTGAAGATGCAGACGTTGCCGGAGACCGATTGGTCGCGCGTCGCCGCGCGGCTGGCCAAACAGGCTGTGTTTTCTGCGCGGCTGCTGGCCGGCGAAATGCCCGATGACATCGAAGAGATCTTCGAGGAGGAAGGTCTGTCGTTGTATCCCGGCGCCGAGGGCGACTTGCAGTCGAAGTGTTCGTGTCCCGATAACGCCAACCCCTGCAAACACACGGCCGCCGTCTACTTGCTGTTGGGCGAGGAGTTCGACCGCGATCCATTCCTGCTGTTTGCGCTGCGTGGTCTGCGGCGCGAAAAACTCCTGGCGATGATCGAGAAGCAACTACCGCTCGCCGCGCACGCGGAAGGCGAATCGGCGGTTGACGAAAAAATCGAAGAGCCGAAACAACTGCTGCCGCCCGACCCCGACGTGTATTGGAAGGGTGCGGTGCGATTACCCGAAGAGGTGATGGGCGATGTGACTCCGCCGCCCGCCTCGGCCGCCTTGCCGCGGCGGCTTGGTTCTTTCCCGTTTTGGCAGGGCCAGCGCCCGCTAATCGACGCGTTGGAGCCGATTTACCGGCGGGCCTCGCAACATGCGGTTGGATTCCTGCTCGGCGAACCGCTATCGTAAGAGGACATGGCCCCCGAGAGCTTCGCGCACGACTTCCGCTTTCTGATCGCTTCGGCGTCGAACATTTTTTGCGAGATGGGTAACGCCGATTGGACGCAGGCGCGCGGCGACGGCAAATGGACGAGGCTGCAAGTCCTCGGACACCTGATCGACTCGGCCATCAACAATCATCAACGAATCGTGCGCGCGCTCGCGCAGGATTCGGTTGAGTTTCCCGGCTACGACCAGAACGCGATGGTGGACGTGCAGCAGTATGGAGCGGGCCCATCGCAGTTGTTCATCGGCTTGTGGGAATCGCTGAACTTCGCGATTGCGCGCGTTGTATCGATCACTCCGGTTTCAAAACTGGACGTTCCGATTTCGATCGGCGGCGGAGCGCCGGTGACGCTTGCATTTCTGATCAAAGACTACGTACGGCACATGCAGCATCATCTGCGGCAAATTTTTGAGGCGATGGATGTGTCATCCATCCGCTGGCATCCGGCAGTGGTGGATTAACCGCTCCACGTCCTCTTCGGAGCTGCGGAATCGGCTTAATGCGCGTGGTAGACTCCAGAGAATATTGGCACGCGAAAATGTTTACCGATTGTTTGTCGATGAGTCGGGAGATCACACAACCACGCATGCAACTGCCGTGGATAAACGCTACCTCGGAGTGATCGGCGTTGCGTTCAGGCAGTTGGACCTTGTAGACGTTCGCCAAAGGCTTGACCAGTTTAAGCAAGACTACTGCGATCAATACGACCCGGACGGCCCGCCAATTTTGCACCGAGAGGACATCATCGGCAAACGCCCGCCGTTCGCGTGGCTCAAGGATGAGAACGCTTCAAGAGTTTTTCAGCGCGCGCTACTTGAGCACTTAGCCGCCTGCAACTGTACTGTTTTTGCGGTCGTGATCGACAAAGAGTCACATTGGAAACGTCCCTATCGAAAGTTGCGGCATCCCTACCACTATTGCCTACATGCGTTGCTGGAACGCTACGCAACTTTCTTGGATCGAGAAAGATCCCTCGGCGACGTGATGGCCGAGTCGCGTGGCCGGACTGAAGATGAAGGGCTCAAGAACGAATTTTCGAACATCTATTCGACCGGTACGACGTTTGCGAAAGCGGCGCTTTTCAAGTCGCGTTTGACATCCCATGAACTGAAGGTAAAGAAAAAAGAGAGTAACATCGCCGGACTGCAAATCGCGGATCTGATGGCCTTCGCCGCCACGCGCGACGTTCTTCATCGCTACCGGGGATGCAAGATCGAAACCTTGCGGTACTTCGATTCGAGAATGATCGAAATCGTGAGGGAGAAGTACTTCGTGGCGATCTCCCCTACAGGCCAATCAAGAATCGACGGCCATGGTCGCAAGATCCTTGCTTAAAGACGGTGAAAGCCGGCTAAGGAGCCGGCCTTCCCGCGCTGCCCGTCTGGGCATCCACCTCCGCCATGTAGGACGGATTAATACCAACATACCTTGTTTTTGGCATTCGTGACAATGGCTCCGCGGTCTTGCCAGTTGTTCACGATCCGCCTTCAGATCGCACTCGGGATACCCTCGACTAACCGCTCCACGTCCTCTTCGTTGTTGTAGAACTGCACCGAAATGCGCAGGGCGCCATGCCGCGCCGCGGTGACGATGCGATGTTGATGCAACGCCGCCGCGAGTTCGCCCGCCGGATGTTTTTCAAACACCGCCGCCGTGATCGGCGAGTCGCGATGCAGAATTCGCACGCCGCCCAACGCTTCCAACTTCGATTGCAGTAGCGCCGATAACTCCAGCACGCGCTTCTCAATCACCGCCGGTCCAATGTCCAGAAACCGCTCGACGGCTTCGTCCATCGCGTACAAGTTCGGAAACGCCGGCATGCCGCCCTCATAGCGCTCCGCCGCGCCGATCAACACCGGCGCACCGTGATGCAAACGGTCGACGTTCCTCCAATCTTCATGACTGCGCCATCCGTACACGCGCGGTTCAAGGCGCTCCCGCAATTCCGGGCTGACATAAAAAAACGCCGCGCCGTTCGGCGAAAGCAGCCACTTGTAGCCGTGCACGGAGACCATCGCGGGCTGCGCCTTGGCCACATCGAGCGTTAATGCGCCCAGCGCCTGCGTCGCGTCCAGATACAACGGTACGCCGCGCTCGCGCAACCAAGGGCCGATCTGTTCGATCGGCGGGCGATACCCGGTAGAGTAGTTCACCTGGCTCATCAGCACCGCGCGTGTCCGCACATTCACCGCATCGTAAAGGTGTTCGCCATCGACCTCCACCAACTCAACATCCTTCAACAAACTCGCGTGATAGATCTGATTGGGAAACTCGTCGGTCAACGTCACGACCTGATCGCCCGGGCGCCAGTCGATTCCGTTCAAGAACAACGATAGCGCCGTCGCCGCGTTCGCCATGAATCCGATATCGGCGGCAGTGGCGCCGATCAGCCGCGCGACCTTCTCCCGCGTGCGGTCGATGTCGTCGAACCAGTGCACGTGATCGGCGCAGGCGTACTGGTCGCGGTGCGCGAAGTGGCGATTCACGGCTGCTGTGGTTTGTTCGCTCAGCAGTCCGTAAGTCGCCGTGTTGAAATAGGTCCACTTCCGCAGCGCGGGGTAGGTCGCGCGCAGGACATTCCAATCGGGCGTCATGTATTCAATGCTTCCACAATTCGATCGATCTCGACGTCGCGGGTCTCCCGCGTGCGCCGCTCGACGAGTTCGACTTTCCCCTCCGCCAGTTTCTTGCCAATCGTCACGCGCCACGGCACGCCGATCAAATCGGCGTCTTTGAACTTAACGCCAGGACGTTCATCGCGATCGTCGAGCAGCGTGTCGATGCCCGTCGCCTTGCACTCTTCGTAAATACGCTGAGCCGCATCGCTCATGTTTACGGGCGTGATGACGACGTCGAACGGCGCGATCGTGCGCGGCAGGCACAGGCCGTTGGCGTCGTGGAACAGCGCGGCAGCCGCGTGGAGTATCCGCTCGACATGAAGGCTGTGGCAGCCCACAACCACCGGCGTCTCTTTGCCGCTTTCATCCAAGACCCGCAGTTCGATCGCGCTCGTTTGTTTGGCGGCGCACCCGGCTTCGATCGTCTTGACGAACTCCAGCGGCTCGCCGGTCTCCACGTCCGTATCGCCTTCGCACGCCAGCCGCAAATCGCCCCATTGCGGATTGAAGTCTTCGCCGGGAGTGACGTTATGCATGTGAT
>VFZQ01000250.1 GCA_016871135.1 Acidobacteriota bacterium
TGACCTTGATGGCGGACGAGAGCATCGATGGCCCCATCGTTGCTGCGTTGCGAGCCGACGGACACCCGGTCTATTACATCGCGGAGAGTAGTTCAGGAATAGCGGACCCAGTTGTGCTGGCCAAGAGCCTGGCGCGGCGAACCGTTCTCGTTACGGCCGATAAGGATTTCGGCAAACTCGTTTTTTCTCACGGGCTGCAACAGTGTGGCGTTCTGCTCGTTCGGTTGGCCGGCGCGACGCGTTCGGAGAAGGTCGATTGTGTTTTGAACGCATTCCGCTTATGCGGTGAATCGCTCATTGGCGAGTTTGCGGTGTTGAACAAGAGAGCGATCCGGATTCGGGGACAGTCCTCGATTCAGTGGATTCAGCGGCAGTAATATATCAACATGGCCGCGCCGAACATTTCGTGGATTTCTCCGGAGGAGTTCCTCGAAATGGAGGAGCGGTCGGAGACGAAGCACCATTACTATCGCGGGCTGGTTACCGACAGACCGGAAGTTTCGCCTGAAGGCGCGCTCCTGGCATCGAACCTTCTGTGCGAATTGAGCAATGCTGTACAAAAGCGCGGCCACAGAGTGGTTGGTTCCGACCTCATGATTGAGACCGGCTCCGGCGATATGCTCACTTATCCCGCCGTCTCCGTTGTTCAGGGTCCGTTCCAACGCAAACGGAACATCACCACGAATCCCGTCTTCGTCGCCGAGGCGCTTCCGCCCTCGATCGAGGCGACGGGCCAATATCGCCGCACGCCATCGATCAAGCAATACGCCTTGTTGTCGCAGACCGAGCCGCTGATCGAAGTCCACACGCGCCACGACGACGGCACTTGGCGCATCACCGAATTCGAAGGCCTGGACGCGACGCTGGACCTCACCGCCCTTGACTGCCGCATTCCGCTGGCCGATCTTTACGACGGCGTGTTCGACGAATAGCCGCCAGTAGCGATAAACTCCCTGTAGTGCGACTTTTCGTATTTTTCCTCGCGGCAATGGCGCTGACGGCGCAGTCGGACCGCGCCACGGCCGAATGGGCGCTGCAATTCGGCGGGCGCGTGCGGCTGGTTGGCTCACACGCCTGGCTCATCGATAGAACAGAACTGCCCAAGAATGATTTTCGGCTCGAAGGCGTCGATTTGGTGGGCACGATCATCGAGCCGAAAGACATGGCGAAGTTGAGCACCGCCACCGAACTGCGCGAAGTCATTTTGCCCGGCACGATTTTCAATCCCGGCGCGGGATCGACGCTCGATGTCAACACCGAGTTGAAGGCGCTGGCCGCGTTGACGAAGCTCGACAAGCTGGGTTTTTCGCTGCACTTCCTGACCAACGTCAACGTGCAGGACAAGGGTATGAAAGAATTCGCCAACCTGACTCAGATACGCGAGCTTCGGTTGGCGATGACGCGGTTGAAGGGCGAGTCGCTGGCGCCGTTCGTCAATGTCGAGAAGCTCGACTTGAATTACACGCCGGTGAACGATGACGGGTTGAGGTCCGTCACCGGCATGAAGAAGCTGCGCACGCTGGCGCTTAAGGACACCTTCGTCAGCGATAAAGGGCTAACCGCGCTTGCGGATCTGACGACGCTTGAAGCGCTCGATCTGTATGGCTGCAAGGTCACCGATGCAGGCGTTGAACACTTGAGGAATCTGACGAATCTGAAGCAACTCAACCTGCTGGGCGCGCCGCTGACCGATGACGCCACTAAGACTCTGGCGCGCATGACGAAGCTGACCGAGTTGAATCTCTACCGCAGCCAGATCACCAACGCGGGGTTGGCGAATTTAAAGACGCTGACGAACCTGTCGTCGCTCGATTTGCGCTACACACGCGTGACGCGCAACGGGGTCGAAGACTTCAAGGCCGCCGTGCCGGGCGTGCAGATCGTCTTCCAAGAGAGCGCGCCGCAACAGGGCGATCCGCGGCTGCGGACGTCGAAGCCGGAGGCGGCGACCGATGCGGCGATTGCGACGTGGATTGAGCGTCTGGGCGGTCGGACATCGATCGAGCAAGGGCTGATTCGCTCGGTCGATCTGTCGCGCACCGCGATCACCGACGCGCAGTTGGCGCACTTGCAGACGCTGCGCGGGCTGGAGAGGCTTCGGTTGAATACGACCGAAGTCGGCGATGTCGGCATGGCGCAGGTGGCGAAATTGCGCGGGCTGCGCGATCTCGATCTGGGCCACACGATGGTTTCCGACGCGGGGCTGGCGCAGCTCGGCGCGCTCGAAAAACTGCAACGGATCGCGCTGCATCACACGCTGGCCAAGGGCGCGGTGTTGGATAAGCTTTCGTCGCTGGAAGACATCGACCTCGCCAACACCGGCGCAAACGACCGCACGGTCGCGGCGCTGGCCGCGGTGAAAGGCCTGCACACTCTGCGGCTGGCTTACACCGAGATAACGGATTCGGCGCAGGTCGAAAAACTACAATCGGTGCGGCATCTGAACCTGATGAGCACCGACATCACCGACGACATCATGCAGGCGGTTGGGCAGTTGGTGAATCTGGAAAGCCTGAACGTGAACTACACGCGGATCGGGCCAAAGACGGCGGCGCATGTGGCAAAGCTGACGAAGCTGCGGTCGCTCGAAGCGGTGCGAACGCGCTGGAACGACGACTCGGTGGCTCAGCTAGCGAATTTGGGCGCGTTGACGGCGTTGAATTTCGATTACGTCAGCGTCTCGGAAAAGGGCATTGCGAAGTTGCCGGCGTCGCTGACCTCGCTGCGGCTGGACACGGCGAACTTGAGCGACGACGGTCTATCCGCATTTGCGAAATTGACAAATCTGCGAACGCTGAATATCTATCACACGCTGGTCACCGAGGCCGGACTGAAGAAGCTGCAGGAGATGCTGCCGGGCTGCGCGATCGTGTTCGACCCGCAGTCGTCGCTGCCGAACCGGAGGAAGAGCTGATGATCGGCGCGACGATGTTATTGGCGCTGGCGGTCAATCCGGCCGAGTGGGCGCAGCAAGTGGGTGGGCGAACGGTCTCGAACGCGCGCGGCGAAGTCGTCGAACTCGATCTGTCGCGAACGTGGATCACAGATGCCGATCTGCGCGCCGTGGCGCAGTTCGCGAAGTTGGAGAAACTCGATCTTTCGCACACACGGATCAGCGATCTCGGATTCCTGCACTTGAAGAATGCGAAGTCGATCACCCACCTGAATCTCTACTACGCGGAGCTGACCGGCGACGGAGCATTGGCTATCGCGAAAGGCTGGCCGAAATTAAAATGGGTCAACCTTCGTGGTACCAAGCTGACCGACACAGGGCTGGCCCATTTGGCGAATCACCCGGAAATTGAGTGGTTGGACGCCGGATTTGCGGAGATGACCGACAACGGCGTCGAGTACTTTACGACAATGCCGAAGCTACGGCATCTGGCATTTGGCGGGAATAAAATGACCGATGTTGGGTTGACACCGTTACGGTTGATTCCGACGCTCCGCGAACTCGATCTTGGCGGCGTTCAGCGAACTGATTCAGGTCTTTGGGGGGTATCGGTGACCGATCGTGGCTTGGAGACGCTTGCCGCGATGAGGCAGTTGGAGTATCTGAGTTTACGCAACAGCAAGATCACCGATGCCGGCTTGCCACGCCTGGTTGAGATGACGAATCTGAAGTTCCTCGACGTCGAAAACTCAAACCTGACCGAGCCGGCAATCGCGAAATTGAGAGCGGCTTTACCCGGGTGCGATCTGCGGTCGAGCAAGTTCGTCCAGCTCGGTCGCTAAGTACTTCTAGTACCATTAATGATTGGAAGCCTGATAGGTTCCTGACTATCCTTGGGAAGGTTCTACGCCTTTTCCCATATGCGCGTCCCAGATCGACTGATTGCGCTTCTGTTGTTCCTCGTGTCGATGGCTGTCTATGTGCCGTCGATCGAGGGCGAATTCGTATTCGATGACCGGATACAGATAGAAAACAACCAACTCATTCAGCGGCCGGAGTACTTCGGCAAGGCCTTGCTCTCCGATGTATTTGCGTTTCGTTCGGAGGCGCATTTGGGCGGGGGTTATTATTGGCGGCCCGTATTCGTCGCCTGGCTGATCGCCAATTACAAGATGTTTGGCGTGGAGCCGACTGGCTGGCATCTGACGAGTCTGCTTGTTTATGGCTTGGTCGTGGTGCTCGCCTATTTTGTGGTTCGCCGCGTCGGCGGATCGCAGGTCTTGGCCGCATGCGCGGCGCTTCTATTTGCGGTCCACCCGGCACACGTCGAGTCGGTTGCGTGGATTTCGGGTGTCACCGATCCACTGCTCGCGGTTTTTTACCTGGGATCGCTCCTATTGCTATTTCGATTGCGAGACATGCCGACAGCCGGCCGGTGGGCTGCCGCGCTGGGGCTCTATGCCTGCGCGTTGCTTGCGAAGGAACCCGCTATCTTTTTTCCGCTCCTTGCGGTGGCGGCCGTGCGCCAGCGCTGGGGAAGCACGGAGGAGGGCCGCGCTCCGTGGAGTGAGGCATTACGAATCGCGGCGCCATTCGCTGGCGTCGCATTGGTCTATTTGTTCTGCCGGGCGGCAGTGCTGAATGGCCCCGCGCTTTATTATGCTGGCGCGTCTCCGCTGGGCGCGATGGCACGCAATTTCTTGACGGCGCCCAGCGCGATCGTCTTCTACCTTAGAGAGGCATTACTGCCGCTCTGGATCGCACCGGCGCACGCGCTTCGCTCCGTGACACCCGCCACGGCGGGCTTAAGCAACTTCGCGCTTCCGCTGGCGGGCCTCGTTTTGGCCGCGCTGATTATGGAACGGATTTTCTCGCGAGATCGCGTCGCAAACTTTGCCGCCGGACTCTTCTTCCTGAGCCTCACGGCCGCGCTCAACGTAGCGGGCTTGGGGCAGGAGACTGTCGTTCAGGACCGTTACTTGTTCGTCCCCCTGCTCGGCGTAACTGTACTTGTCCTGCGCGCCGTTGAGGCCACGCTTCGGCGCACCAGCGGAGAGAACAGGCAACTCGTCTCGGGGAGCCTTATCGGCCTCACGGTCGTACTGGCAGTCGTTCTCGCCGGGCTGACG
Organism: Acidobacteriota bacterium; assembly: GCA_016871135.1. Taxonomy (GTDB): domain Bacteria; phylum Acidobacteriota; class Terriglobia; order Bryobacterales; family Bryobacteraceae. Next base: position 5,023 of record VFZQ01000250.1, read on the forward strand.
GTTCGGGAACAAGCGACTTGGTCGTCCGACGAGAAGCTGTGGGATGCGGCAGTGGAGAACGATCCGCAATCGGCATGGGCATTTTTAGAGCGCTCGCAGCTCAACGGGCGCACGGGGCGATGGGACCAGGCGCGACGCGATGTGGAGCGAGCCTATCTGCTAAGCCCCTTCTCGCCCGAGGTTATCCTGCAACGCGCCGAGGTCGCAATCGCGCAGGCCCGGTACGCCGAGGCGATCGGCGATCTCCGCTTTTTCCTCGAAAAGATTCCCGCCAGCGCCGATGCACGGACGAAACTCGGCATCGCTCTGCAGGGATCTGGCCAGTACGAGGCCGCAGTCTCGGTGTTCCGCGAGGGCCGTGAAAGGACTCCGGTTCACTACTGCAGCTTCACGCAGAAAATGGCGATTGTAATGGCCCAGTCCGGAAAGACAGCGGAGGCGATTCAAGAGTTGGAAGCGGTTCGGAGCCGGCTAAGCACAGACCCCAACCCCGACTCGAGGCTTGGGCTTAAGTTCCTGGGATTTCTTTACCGTCAGGAAGGCAGAGGCGCCGCTGCGCTAGAAGCCGAGCGGGAATTCCTTGACTCTTCGGCGGGCATGGCAGTACCCGCGATCGTTGCCGCTAGGGCGCAGATCACGGGCGCACTGTAACTAGCGAGCCGCCAGCAGCGCTCGCAAATGCCGGGCGCGTTCGGGCGAACGCAGTTGCCGTAGCGCTTTGGCTTCGATTTGGCGAATCCGTTCGCGCGTGACGTCGAACTCCTGGCCGATCTCCTCGAGCGTGTGCTCGCGATCGCAGCCGATACCGAAACGCATCCGGATGACTTTTTCTTCCTTGGGCGAAAGGGTCTTCAAAATGTTGGCGGTTTCGTCGCGGACGTTTGACTCGATGACGGCGTCGACAGGCGAGCCGACCCAGCGATCTTCGATCAGATCGCCAAGCGCGGATTCGCCGTCGCGACCGACGGGAGTTTCCAGCGACACGGGATCGCGCGAGATCGTCTTCAGTTTCTGAACTTTCTCGACGGGAATATCCATGCGCCGGCTGATCTCTTCGTTGGTGGGCTGGCGGCCGAGCTCTTTTTCAAGCTCGCGCGTGGCCCGCAGGAACTTGTTCATCGACTCGTTCATGTGCACCGGAATGCGGATGGTGCGGGACTGATCGGCAATGGCGCGAGTGATGGCCTGACGGATCCACCAAGTGGCGTATGTCGAGAACTTGTAGCCGCGACGATACTCGAACTTATCCGCCGCGCGCATTAGGCCGATATTGCCTTCCTGAATCAGGTCGAGCAGGTGCAGGCCGCGATTGACGTACTTTTTGGCGACCGAAACAACCAGTCGCAGGTTCGCTTCGACGAGATCTTTCTTGGCTTTTTCGGCCTCGATCTCACCCGCTCGAATCACGGTTATGGTGTGACGAAGCTGCTGCAAGGAAGCGCCGGCGAACTGCTCGCGCTTCTTGACTTCCCGCTTCAGTTCGCGGATGCGCATGACGTGGACGGCGTCCTTGCGGCCTTCCAGCTTGTGGACTTCCGAATCGAGATGGGAGATTTCTTCGGCGGTGCGCTCGATCTCTTTCGTGAATTCGCGCCAGCGGACCGGCAGGAACGGGGCATTGCGGATCGCCATGCTCATGTCGACCTGCACGCGGGCGGTCTTCCAGTATGCTTTGCGATAGCCCTTCTTTACGGCCGGGTTTTTTTCACTCGCCTTCGGGACCGGCATTTCAAGGAATTTTTCGAGCGTGCTCATCTGGCGCTTGTGCAATACGGCCAGAGTCAACACCTTCTCAGTCAGTTCCTTGCGCATTTTCGTTTCGGCGGGGGTGCCTTCTTCGGCATCGCCCAAATCGACCAGCACGTCGAGTTCGATCTCGGCCCGCTTCAATTGATCGGCGAACTCGACAACGCGATTCTGCACGACCGCCGAGCGGCTGATGGCCTTGAGCATCCGATTCTTGCCACGCTCCATTCGCCGGGCAAGATTAACTTCGCCCTCGCGTGTAAGCAACGGAACAGCGCCCATTTCCCGAAGGTAAACACGCACCGGATCGTCGGTGTAAATCGACTCTTCCTGTTGTTGTGCCGCCTGGAAATCTTCGCCGTCGTGAACCTCCTCTGGATGGAAGAAATTCTGTTCCTCGTCGAAAGGTAATCCGAGGGGTTCTGTTGCGTCGCCAAGATACTGGTCGTCGAAATGATCCATTCAACCCGCTTCCCGGTCTTGGCCTGCGCCGCCATGTCCGGAATGAAAAATGTTTTGTTCAGTGGAGATTGGGCGGTGGGGCTAGCTGAGGGACTTGCCGCCCATTCGTAACCGAGCTATCACAACCCGGTAACATGTAGCGCCAAGTCCGAGTATAGCATTCATCGCCTGTAATGTTAAGCCCTAATTGGGCTTTACCCTTACAGATGAACATCGCGGAAAAGGGTTTCGGTTTT
>VFZQ01000251.1 GCA_016871135.1 Acidobacteriota bacterium
AGCCGCAGCCGTAATTCCCCGCTGAGAATATTCCTGCTCCACGCCCACTAATGTTAGTGTGAAGCTCACCATAGTCGCCATCTCCCGGCAGGGCGACGGGTTCACGATAATCGGCTGCTCGGACGGCAATTTCATTCGACTGATCGGGCCCACGCCCGATGGAATCCTGCGGCCCCGCAGCTTTCGGCTGCACGGATGGCAGCGGCCCCGCATTTGGGATGTGCTCGATATCGACGCCCCCTACACAGACGGACGTCCCGCGCAGCCGGAGAACCGCATTCTGAGCGACCGTTCGTGGCGGCTGCTCCAACGTCCCGCCAACGACTGGCAATTGCCTGTCTCCGTCGCGCCGGAGCTGTTCGGCTCTCGTGGTGCGGCGGTCCAGCCGGCCCTGGCCACCGACGACTCCATACTCTGCATCGAGCCGGGCGCAATCTCCGCGCTTTGTGTTTGGCGCGCCGATCGCGAGAATTTTCAGGCCAGAATGCAGTTTGCGTTTGGCGGATCGATCTACAATCTGCCGTTGGCGGATAACATCTGGGCGCCGCGTGTCTTGGCGAACAAAGAGGGTGAACATACACTCGACGCAATCGGGTGCCGAACCCCACACGGCGTCAAACTAATTCTCTCGCTCGGCGAAACGTGGCGCGGTTGGCGCTACAAAACCGTCGCGGCCATCCTGCCCAACCGCCGCGCTACACTGTGGCGTGATGCAACCCCGGCGATACTTCCTCATGCGCAACGGCGCACTCTTGACGGCCCTCTGGAACACGCGGACCCCGCTGATAGCGGCGCCTGACTTCGTCGGGGATCCGTTTCAACTCGGCGTCGCCTCGGGCGATCCCACACACGACGGCTTCGTGCTGTGGACACGCCTGGCGCCGAATCCGCTCGAAGGCGGCGGAATGCCCGGCGCGGCGATTGAGGTCCAGTGGCGCGTCGCCGAGGACGAGGCGATGAAGAAGGTCGTGAAAAAAGGCAAAGCGATCGCATCGCCGATGCTGGCGCACTCGGTCCACGTCGAAGTGGCGGGCTGCAAACCAGACCGCTGGTATTGGTACGAATTCAAGGCTGGCAAGTTCATCAGCACCCGCGGCCGCACGCGCACCGCGCCCGCTCCGGGACAAATGCCATCGAAACTACGCTTCGCCGTGGCCTCCTGCCAGCATTGGGAAGCCGGCTACTTCACTGCCTACGAACACATGGCCGCCGAGAACGCCGACCTCGTCTTCCATCTCGGCGACTACATCTACGAAGGCGCCGGGCGCGACAAACAGATTCGCAAACACACAGGCCTGGAAATCAAATCGTTGACCGACTACCGCAACCGCCACGCTTTATATAAAACGGACAAAGCGCTGCAACGCATGTACGCGCTCGCTCCGTGGGTTGTCACCTGGGACGATCACGAGGTCGACAACAACTACGCCGCCGATATCCCCGAAGACAACCAGACCCGCGCCGAGCTGCTCGAACGCCGTGCCTCGGCTTATCAGGCCTACTACGAGCACATGCCGTTGCGCGCGAGCGCCGCGCCCAAGGGCTCGTCAATGCTGCTCTATCGATCACTCCGTTGGGGCGCTCTGGCGACGATCCCAGTGCTCGACACGCGCCAGTACCGCACCGATCAACCGTGCGGCGATGGCAACAAAGAGCCATGTCCGGCGGTGTACGGCGAGGACGCGACTCTGCTCGGCGAGACCCAGCACAAGTGGCTTGAAAAGGAATTCGCGGCGTCGAAGGCGCGCTGGCAGGTCATCGCACAGCAAGTGATGGTCGGCCGCGTCGACTTCAAGATCGGCGACGGCGAGCGCTTCTCGATGGACCAGTGGGGCGGCTACGAGGCCTGCAGAAAAAGGCTGCTTCAATTTCTTGGCGAGAAGCAGATCGCCAACCCGATCGTGCTGACCGGCGACATACATTCCAATTGGGCGCACGATCTGAAAGTGAACTGGGGCGATCCTTCGGCGCCCGCCGTTGGCGTCGAGTTTGTCGGCACATCGATCTCTTCCGGCGGCGACGGCCGCGAGGCCATGGACGGAATCGAAAAGGTCTACACCGAAAACCCGAATCTGAAATGGCACAACGCGCGCCGCGGCTACATCGTTTGTGAAATGACGCCGTCCGCGACGCGAGCGGATTATCGAACCATCGACTTCGTAACCAAGTCCGGCGCGCCAGTGAAAACGGCGCGTTCGTTTGTTGTTGAGGCAGGCCGGCCGGGACTTGTGAATGCTTGAACCCGTCGCGTTCCCGGCGCACTAGGTGGCGCCGCACCCACCACCCTCCGCCCATCGCCGAATAGACCCTGATGCGCTGATCCGAACGCCGACGGCCCGCCGAAGCGGGCCGTCGATCCAACTAGAAGACCGTCGCTATCGCTTCGGTCCGAAGAACGCCACAATACCCAGCGTCAACGTGTTCTGATTCTTCGCCGAAGCCAGTTCATTGCCCCGATCGAAGTAGGGCTTGTTGGAGCGATCGTGCCGGTACTCCAAACGCGCCAGCAGCCCTTCCACCCACTTGTACTCGCCGGTCAGCGTGAACGAATTCAGCTTCTGCGCCTGCCCGGTGATGAAGCCGTCCTTGTCGTCGTAGACTTCAAAGCGCGGTGAGAAGGCCCACTTATCGTTGATCGCAAAACGGCCTGCCAAACCCAGCGCCACCCACTTCGCGTCGCCCTTGCCAACCTTCGATTCGTGACCGTAGTCGAAGTTGGCGTAGAAGTTGGCTTTGTCGGATGGGTTGAGATTGATCACCGTGTCGTAGAAATTTCGTTTGCCTGTGTTGGTGTCGTTCTTCTCCGGCCCAACGTAGTAGTTGTTGTACCAGGCGAATTTCTTGTTCTTCGGCGTATAGGCGGTTGTGAAGCCCAGCGTCTTTCCGCTGTTGTTATCCTCGACGTTGTTCCAGCCGTTAACGACCTGCAAGCCGACCGCGAACACTTCGTTGACCGGCTTGGTCATGCGCAAACCGGTGTGATAGTAAGGTCCGTTCGTGTACAGATAACCGCGGCCATAGCTCCAGGTCAAATTGTTTTCCGTCAATTCGGCCCCGGCCGACGTATAGAACTTGCCGAAGTCGAACTGCAATCCACCCGCGTTCTTGGGCTTCAAGCTCACATAGGCCTGCGGAATGTAGCGAACGACGTCGGTGCCCGCCGGATCGGTGGCATGAAAGATCTCCCATGCGCGGCCAAAGCCTAAATCGAGCTTGAACCCGACCGGGTCGGCTTCGTGCTCGAGCGTGAACTTGGTCATGTTGAGCGAAAATTGATTTGCCTTCACTTCGAAATTGCGGAGGTTGTTGGCGCGGCTCGAAGGGTGATTGGAATTGAAGCTGTAGTAGCCGTCAATTAAACCGCTGAACGTAATGGGTCCCGCGGACCAGACGCTCGGCGCGGGCGCCGGCGCCGGCGATTGCGCGAGGAGCGCGCCAGCGAGTGCGAAAGTGCTTGTTGCCGCGGTGAGCAACCGGATGTTTTTCATCTACCTGATCTCCAGACTGAGTTGGTGTGTTTGCAGAAGCGAGAGGACCGGATGGGTCCTAACTTGGATTCTACGGGCCAGCTGGGCCGGAAAGCCAATCAATAATTTCAATCGAAGCCATAGGTCGAAACGCCAATAGAAATGTTGAATCGCCCGCATAGGAAAGTTTGACTTCCGCTTTTCGCTCCAAGCGTGGATGATGAGAGACACACGCCCCGTCGCGTGAATCTCGCCCCGTTCGCGAGAAGCCCCAAGAGGAGAGTCATGAAACGAATTTTTTCGATGTTGTCGTTGTCGTTGGCTGGCGCGGCGCACATGTTTGCGCAGGCCGCAGCCACCCCACCGAGTCCCACAGCCGCCCTCGAAGCCGGCGTCAAGGCCGCTCAATCGAGCGCCGACAACGCCTGGATGCTGGTGAGCTGTGCTTTAGTCCTGATGATGACCGGCCCGGGCCTGGCCCTGTTTTACGGCGGCCTGGTTCGCCGGAAAAACATTTTGGGCACAATGATGCAGAGCTTCATCCTGATGGCTATCGCCACTGTTCTATGGGCTCTCGTCGGTTACAGTTTGAGTTTTGGTGAAGGCAATCCGTTTATCGGTGATTTGCGCTATCTGTTCCTTGCCGGCGTTGGCGGCGACCCCAACACGACCTACGCCGCAACAATCCCGCACCAGACCTTCATGACCTTTCAGATGATGTTCGCCATAATCACGCCGGCCCTCATCACTGGCGCATTCGCCGAACGCATGAAGTTCAGCGCGATGCTCCTGTTCACCGTGCTTTGGTCGCTGGTGGTCTACTACCCGCTCGCGCACATGGTGTGGGGCAACAATGGCTACTTGAATGCCTTCCTCGGCGGCAAGGTGCCGTGTCTCGACTTCGCCGGCGGCACGGTCGTTCACATCTCCTCCGGCGTCTCGGCTCTGGTCTGCGCCATCGTAATGGGCAAACGCAAAGGATATCCGAATGAACCGATGAAACCGCACTCGCTGGTACTGAGCTTTATCGGCGCTTGTCTTCTCTGGGTCGGCTGGTTCGGCTTCAACGCCGGTTCCGCGCTCGGCGCCGGTTCGCTGGCTACCTCGGCCTTCGTCGCCACGCACTTCGGCGCCGCCGCCGCGGCCTGCGGCTGGCTGCTCGCCGAGTGGTTGATGCACGGCAAGCCTTCGGTTCTCGGTGGCATCTCCGGCGCCGTTGCTGGACTTGTCGCAATCACTCCGGCCTCCGGCTTTGTGAAGCCGATGCCCGCTCTGATAATCGGCTTTATCGCTGGCATCTTCTGCTTCTACATGGTCGTCAAGGTGAAGAACATGCTCGGCTACGACGACTCGCTCGACGCGTTCGGCGTGCACGGCGCCGGCGGCACACTCGGCGCAATCCTAACCGGCGTGTTCGCAACCAAGGACATCAATCCCGCGTTTAAAGATGCGGCCGGCGTTGCCCTTCCGGTCGGCATGCTTGAAGGTAATGGCGGCCAGGTGGTAAACCAGGTGATTGGTGTTGCGATCGCCTGGGGTATCGCGGCGGTCCTGACATTTGTCATCCTGAAGATTGTCGGTGCGGTGACCGGTGGCCTGCGTGTATCGCCGGAAGAAGAGACGGAAGGTCTTGACTTGAGCCAGCACGGAGAGGAAGGCTATAACCTGGAGGCATAGCCAGATGCCAACGGAGAACCCACTATGAAAAAAATCGAAGCTGTGATTCAACCCTTCAAACTTGAAGAGGTCAAGGAAGCGCTCAAGGCCATTGGTGTTGACGGCATGACCGTAACGGAAGTTCGCGGACACGGCCGGCAGAAAGGGCACAAAGAGGTCTACCGCGGCCAGGAATATCAGGTCGACCTGCTTCCAAAAGTCAAAGTCGAAATGGTGGTTGCGTCGGGGCGGGCCGACGAAGTGATCAGCGCGGTCGCCGCCGCGGCCAAGACCGGCAAGATCGGCGACGGCAAGATCTTCGTCTACGAAGTCGCCGAAGCCATCCGCATCCGTAACGAAGAACGCGGCGAAACCGCGCTCTAACGTGACGCCGCTCCCGGACCTGCGGGAGCGGTTTCTTTCAGACGGGAACCCCGTCGCCATCCTCGCCGAAAGAACCGCTTTCGTCAATCAGGTCATCGCCGAATTCTTTCAGACCTACCTCTCGCCAGTCTTCCCAAAAGGACTGGCTGTGGTGGCCGTGGGCGGGTACGGCCGGTCGGAGCTGTTTCCCCACTCCGACATCGACATACTCATACTCGTCGAAAGAGCGCCGCAGGACGAAAAGTCCCGCGACGCTCTTTCGACGTTTCTGCGGACCGGCTGGGACGGCGGCCTGCGCGTCAGCCACTCGGTGCACACCGTCGAGGAGTGCTGCGCGCTCCACCCCGGCAATCTTGAACTGACGATCTCGCTGCTCGATCAGCGCTTTCTCTGCGGTGACGCCGACCTCTACCGCAAACTCTCGTCGCGCCTCCCAAAGTTCATCGCCTCCGAACGCCAAACTATCGTCAAAGGCCTCCTCCGTCAAACGCGCGAACGCCACGAGAAATTCCAGAACACCGTCTACCATCTCGAACCAAACTTGAAAGAGGCCCCGGGCGGCCTTCGCGATCTGCATGTCATCGGCTGGCTGACGAAACTCCAAGACCCCTCCCGCGAATTGCCGGACTGGCTCGCCGAACTGCGGGAGGAAATCCGCTTCCTGCACACCGCGCGCTGCTACCTGCACTACGCCGCCGGACGCGATCAAAACGTCGTGCAATTCGACGCACAGGAAGAAATCCTCAAGCAGCCGTTCCAAGCCGAAATGACCGTGGCGCAGTGGATGCGCCAGTACTTCCTCGCCGCGCGCCGCGTCTTCCGCGCCGCCAAACAAGCCGTCGATGTCGTCGAGTCCTCCTCGCCCTCCGGCCTCTTCTCGCATTTCCGCGATTGGCGCTCGCGTATGTCGACCTCAGAAATCTCCGTCAGCAAGGATCGCCTGCTTCTGCGCAACCCACAGACGCTAGAATCCGATCCGGAACTCGCCCTGCGCGTCTTGCGCTTCACAGCGCGGCATGGACTCCCCCCAGCCGCCGACACCGAACGCCGCATCGAACGCGCGCTGCTTGCAATCGAAACCCACTTCGCCGCCGAGCGCCCGCTCTGGAATCATCTGCGGGAGATCTTCTCACTGCCCCACGCCATGCTCGCGCTGCGCACCATGCACGAGACAGGACTCCTCGGCGCGCTGATGCCCGAGTGGCGCATGATCGAGGGTTTCGTCATCCGCGACTTCTATCACCGCTACACTGTCGACGAGCACACACTGATCGTCGCGCAGAACCTGCTCGATCTTCGCGGCGGCGCCGAGGGCCCGCGCCGCCGCTTCGCCGAGCTCATCACCGAAGTCGAATCGGTGCCGCTTCTCGTCTTCGCGATTCTCCTGCACGACATCGGCAAGTCCATCGACGGCCCCACGCACGCCTACGAATCGGCCCGCCTCGGCGACGTCATCATGAAGCGCATCCAGATGCCCGACGAAGAACAGACGTTCGTGCGATTCCTAGTCGAACAGCATCTGATCCTGTCGAGCGTTATGAACTCGCGCGATCTCGACGACCCCTCCACCGCCAAGGATCTCGCCGCCAAAGCCGGCACCGTCGAAAATCTCCGCTACCTCGCGCTAATGACCTACGCCGACATCAGCGGCGTCAATCCGACGGCGATGACGCCCTGGCGCCTCGACCAACTCTGGCGTGTCTACTCCATCGGCCTGCGCGAACTGACGCGCGAACTCGACACCGACCGCATTCACACCGACTCCAGCGCCCCCGCGCACGACTTCCTCGAAGGCTTCCCTAGCCGATATCTCCGGACTCACGACAAGGACGAAGTCGCCGCCCACATCGCCCTCGAAGAGAAAGCGCGTGAGGAGGGCGTCGGCGTCGAACTCGT
>VFZQ01000252.1 GCA_016871135.1 Acidobacteriota bacterium
ATCAAAATGTGCACGACCTGGTGCCGCTGCGGCGCAACGGCGGAGTCGAATTTCCTTCGCTCAAGGACTTCTTGCAGAAGGGGCTCTTCGGGCAGCGGCAGATCGTGTTCGATTACGATCGCGGGGGTGGGCTGTCGTTCTCGACCAACGAAATGCAAGCGGATTTTCGTTCCGCGCTGGGGGGCTACGATTCGTTTCACGGAACGAATTACGCGGGAGGCTTGCCGCGTAATCCCGATGGCGTCCTCAACATCCTCGACAACTACTTGCGGCTGCGCCTGCTCGACAATCGCAAGATCGCGTTTTCGATTTCGTACGCGGAGACGATCATTCCGAGCGGCGATGCGCATGGCCTCTCGCCAGAGGACCGCAACGCGCTGGTGATCCTGAAACGCTGGGCCCATAATCCGGTGTTTCTGCGCAACGATGTGACGATCTGTTTGATCGCGGAGAATCTGCTGGAGCTGAACCAGAGCATCGTGCAACATCCGGGCGTGGCGGCGATCGCGCTCCCGTTGCCCGATGAGGCTGAGCGTCTGGAGTTCATCGAGTGGCAGTTGAAACAGACCCCGCTGCCGGAGGGATCGGACGTTTCACCGGCCGTGCTGGCAAATTTGACGAGCGGGTTGAAGCGCGTGCAGTTGGCGGGGTTGTTGGCGCATGCACATCACAACAAGGCCGCGCTAACGGCTAAGGAATTGGGCCGGCGAAAGCGCGAGTTGATTGAAGCGGAATCGGGCGGCATGCTCGAGTTCGTGCAAACGCGGTTCAACTTGTCGAACGTTTCGGGCTCGGCGGCGGCGAAACAGATGTGTCGGACGCGGCGACGGCAATCCGTGCGGGACGCCGCGATGTCGTGCCGATGGGCTACGTGTTGTGCGGTCCGGTGGGTACGGGCAAGACATTTCTGGCGACGTGTTTCGCGGGCGATGTCGGCATTCCCGCTGTTGTACTGAAGAATTTTCGGAGCATGTGGCAGGGGCAGACGGAATCGAACCTCGAACGGGTGCTGGCCTTGTTGAAGGCGATGAGTCCGATCATGGTCATCGTCGACGAAGCCGATGCGCAGTTGGGCGATCGCTCGTCGTCGGGCGACTCGGGCGTGAACAACCGAGTGTTCGCGCAGATTGCGCAGTTCATGGGGAACACGGAGAATCGCGGCAAGGTGATTTGGTTCTTGCTGACGTGCCGGCCGGATCTGCTGCCGGTCGATTTGAAGCGGCAGGGACGCGCCGAGGAACATCTCGCGCTGTTCTATCCGGACACCGATGAAGACAGGCTCGCGATGCTGCGCGTGATGATGAAAAAGACGGGTGTAAAGCTGGCGTCGGAGGCCGTGGAGAAGCTGTTTCTGGAAAAAGCGGGGTCGATGTCGGGCGCCGATATCGAGGCGATCCTCGTGCGTGCGTCCATGAAGAGCGCGCTGGAAAAAGAAGCCTCCGTCGATGCCGCCGATCTGCAACACGTGCTCGAAGACTTCATTCCGCCGTCGTATCCAACAGAGATTGAAATGCAGACGCTGATCGCAGTGAGCGAGTGCACACGGCGAAGTTTGCTGCCGTCAAAGTATCGCGACATGCCGCGCGAGGAATTGGCGCAGCGGATTTCGTTTCTAAAGGCGCAGGTGGATTAGACGAAGAAACGCTCGAAGGAATCGGCTACAACTTGCGGCGCCTCTTCGGGAAGATAGTGGCCGGTGTCCAGTGGGCCGCCTGTCACGTCAGCGGCCTCCTCCTTCCAGATAGAGAGGAGATTCTTGCTGTAGAAGCGGCCGGTGTGGCTTCGCGCCCCCCACAAAACCAGCGTCGGCGCTGCGATCTTGCGGCCTGCCTTGTTGTCGGCTTCGTCGTGCTCGAGGTCAATCGTAGCGGCGGCGCGATAGTCTTCGCACGAGCCGTGAATCGTTTTGCGCGTGAAACGGCGGATGTATTCGGCGAGCGCGCGATCGTGCATGAACGCGGGCTTTCCAGCACGGCCGAGATGGCGCATGACGAATTCACGCGCCGGAATTGCGGCAATCATCCGTTCAAACATTTCGTCGGGCTGGGCCATGAAGCTCCAGTGCCAGGAGTTGAGGATCCAGTCGCGCGACGTGTTGGCCCAGACATGGCGCGTCGGCAGGATGTCGAGCAGCGCTATCTTGCGAACGCGTTCCGGGTGATCGAGCGCCATGCGGTGCGCCGTGCGCGCGCCTCGGTCGTGGCCCGCAACAAAGAAGCGGTCGAAACCGAGCACGGCCATCACGTCGAGCTGATCCTTCGCCATCGCGCGAAATGAATAGTTGATGTGTTTCGCGCCGCCGTCGGTTGGGCCAACGCTGTCGCCATAGCCGCGCAAGTCGGCCACAACGACGTGATACCGCTTGGCCAGACGCGTGGCCATTTGGTGCCAGCAGACATGCGACTGCGGGTTGCCGTGAAGCAGCAGAAGCGGTGCGCCGGCGCCTCCATGCCGCAGGAATATTTCCGCGCCATTCGTGCGCACCCATCGTGGCTCGAAGCCGGGGAACAGGCCGTTGTCGGGCGGAATCGAACGCACGGTCTGCGCTGGCAGCAGATGTGCTCCCAAGGCCGAAGCCACGAAGCGACGACGATCTCGCTGATTCATTGCGACAGTATACGATCAATCAAATACAACTGCCGGCCGCCATTGTGCGCGGAGTCGATGACGACCTTTGTGCCGTCGGGACTTGATCGCGGATGCGTGTCGCAGCGCCATTCGCCGGTGTATTCGGGAGGCGCGTGAAAGCTCCCGAGCGGGCGCTTTTCGCCGCTCGTGACGTTGTAGAGAAACACGTTCTGATTGTGCTGCCGATCGGGATAGGTGTCGTTGAGGATCCACAGTTTGTTCAAGTATGTGCAGTGGCCGTTGACGGTCATGACGTTTTCGCCGATGGCTTCCACTTGATCGGTCTTGTCCTTGTAAAGATAAAACTTGTCGCCCTTCGACGGATGCCACGCCCAGGCGAGAATGTGTTGCGGATCGCGCCAGATGAAGTGCGACGTTTTGCCGTGGGGATCGGTGATGTAAAGATCGCGGCCATCGGCGGCCGCGGTGAAGAGACGCGTCGAAAAACTGCGTCCTTCTTTGTCGCCGCGCCAGCGATGGAGGAAGATGAACCGCTTTCCATCGGGGCTGATCAACAGGTGATTGAACCAATGCTTTGCGTTGTTGGAGTAGCCGGGCGGGTAGGGCACGCGCGCGGCGTCGGCGACCGAAACAAGAAGTTTGCGAGCGCCGATTTTCATGTCGACGCGCCAGATGCCGATGTCCTCGGGGATCAACTTCGCCTCATTGGGATCGGGCACGCCGGCGTAGCCGTAGCCGGGGCGTACGTCGTTCAAGCGGCGGAAATCGCAGGTAATGGCCCATTTACCGTCGGGACTTAGCGTGTAGATTGGCGAGGGAATCGTGCGCTTCTTGCCGCTCTTGATGTTAAAGATGTGGCAGACGAAATCGCCGTCGACGCGGTCGTTCCAGACGACTTCGTCCTTCGAACCGGGAACGAATTGTAGCATGCAGCCCTGTTGCCAATTCCACGCGCGCGATTCGCCGAGGTCGATCCAGCGGTCGTTGTCGCCGGTATCGACCATGCCGACGCGAATCGTGTCGTCGGCGCGCGGCGCGCGATGTTCGAAGGCGACTTCGTTGGCCAGGATGTAGCGGCCAGTGGGATCGAACTCGAGCTTGTCGTAGTAGCCGAACCAGTGAAATTTCGGACCGCGCGTGAGTTGGCGCACGGAAGCGGCGCCGCGGACCGCGAGCGGCGCGGCGAGAATTGCGCGACGTGACAGTGGCAACATAGTTTCTAGTGAATCACGTCGTCCTATCCCGGCGCATGGAGTCTCCGATCGGTCCGCTGGTGCTGGCGGGCGATGGCGAGGTGTTGACGCACATTCGCTTTCATGGCGTCGGCCAGGCCGATTGGCGCGAAGCGCCGGAGCCGTTCGTCGACGCCGTTGAGCAACTGCGCGCGTATTTCGCGGGAGAGTTGACGGAGTTCGATCTCGCATTCCGGCCGCAAGGGACACCCTTTCAGCAAAGCGTGTGGAAAGCGCTCGTCGGCATACCGTATAGCGAGACGACATCGTACGGCGCCATCGCGAAGGCGATTGGCAAACCGGACGCGGTGCGCGCGGTCGGCGCGGCAAACGGCGCAAATCCGATTCCGATTGTGATTCCGTGTCATCGCGTGATCGGTGCGAGCGGGAAGTTGACGGGCTTCGGCGGAGGGCTTGACGTGAAACAAAAGTTGCTGCGATTGGAGAGCCGTCAGTTGCGCATGCTATAAAACGGTATGGCCATGTTGCGAGAACTCGAAGTCGGTTTGATGTTTTGGGGCGATCACGAGCCCTTGAAGATGATTCGCGCGGTGAAGTCGCTGGGGCTGCGGTGCGGGCACCTGGGATTCACTGGCGCGGTGAATTTCGACGGGTTGGGCGAGGTCTACAAGAAAGCGCTCGCCGATGAAGACTTCACCGTGACCGCTGTTTTTGCGGCTTACGACGGCGAGAGCTACGCCGACGTGCCGACCGTGCAGCAGACGGTCGGCTTCATTCCGCCGGCCACGCGGGAGGCGCGCGAGAAGCGCACCTACGAAGTGATCGACATGACTGCGGCGATCGGCGTGCCGATCTTTGCGTGCCACATAGGCTTTGTACCCGAAGATCACACGGATCCCGTGTACGCGCCGGTGCGCGACATGGTCCGCCGTATCTGTGATTACTGCGCGGCGAAGAACATCATGTTCGCGCTGGAGACAGGCCAGGAGCCGGCTGAGTCATTGCTGCGTTTTCTGGAAGACGTCGCGCGGCCAAATTTGAAGATCAACTTCGATCCGGCGAATCTGATCTTGTACGGAACCAGCGAGCCGATCGCGGCGCTGAAACTCGTCGGCGAACATGTTGTATCGTGCCATGCGAAGGACGGGAATTGGCCGGCGGCGCCGGGCACGCTCGGCACGGAGATGCCGCTGGGCGAGGGTTCCGTCGGCATGGCGAACTTCGTCAATACGCTGAAGGAAATCGGCTACAAAGGGGCGCTAACGATTGAGCGCGAGGTGTCGCTCGATCAGGACATGGACGATCGCCATCAGGCCAAGTTGTCGCACGTGGACGACATCATGAAGGCGATCGGATTGCTCGAATCACTGCGAGGTTAGGTGGCGCGGCGCGTTCCGATTGAGCGCTGGACGAGCGCCGGGCCTTCGCACGATTCCGACTGGCTAGCGGAAGAAGCGCCGCTGGCAATTGATGTCGTATATCGATTCAAGGACCATTCGCGCGTGGCGCGCTGGGGCATCACTCTGCGCACGCCGGGGCAGGACACGGAGTTGGCGCTGGGGCTATTGTTCAGCGAAGGGCGCATCGAGAGTATCGGCGACATAGCGTCGATCGAGCCGTCGGATGGATCGATTCGCGTGACGCTCGCGGCGCATATCGATTACGATCCGGCGGGAGTGCGATTGGCGACGGCGGCGTGCGGCTTCTGCGGGTCGGCGGATCTGCCGTCCGTTGAGGCGTTGGGCGATGACGGGTTTCGGCTTTCCTATGCGGCGCTGGAACAGTTACCGCGCGCACTGCAAGTGGCGCAGCCGCGGTTTCACGAGAGCGGTGCGACACACGCGGCGGCGTTGTTTCGAGGCGATGGCGTCATCGGCGCGATGCAGGAAGACATCGGGCGGCACAACGCGGTGGATAAGTTGATCGGTGAGGCGCTGCGCGAAGGACGTGTTCCGCTTTCCGGGTGCGGACTACTGTTGAGTGGCCGCGCGGGGTATGAGTTGCTGCAGAAAGCGGCGCATGCGGGCATACCGTTTGTGGCGGCGATTGGCGCGCCGTCAACGCTTTCAGTGGACGTGGCGCGCGCCGCGAATATCACGTTGGCGGGATTCGTGCGCGAAGGGCGAGCGAACGTGTATACCGGCACTTGGCGAGTCGTGTAAGGTGTGAACTTTTTTCTAGAGCCCCATCCGCCCATGTGGAAAATTTTTCGCACAGTACTTTCGCGCGCTGAGAGCTAAGGCCGCGCGATGTGCGTGAAACCCCTATAAACAGGCCCTCCGGCGCGCGGGCCTTAGTTTTCGCCGGGACAAATTGTCCGTGCTGTTAACAACGGCAACCGAATTGCCTAGACAATCGGGCCGTCACCGCACGAGGGGCGAACACACGACCCCTCGATCAATTTGGAGGATCAACTTGCAAGCCGCACGGATGCTGCTCTGTGGGCTAGGTGTGCTCTCCCTCACACTTAGCTCGGCCTGGGCTGTTACGCCCGGAACCGCTAAAGGAACTGGCCTTTACGGCGACTACTACGCGACCAATGACTTGTCCGGAAGCACAAAGCTGCGCCGGACCGACCGAGTAATCAGCTTCGACTGGGGCATGGGATCGCCCTATGCAACACTGCCGCAGGATTCGTTTTCGATCCGCTGGAGCGGAGAGATTGAACCGCCAGTAAGCGGCGATTACGTTTTCGCCACGCAAGGCGACGACGGCGCGCGCCTGTGGGTCAATGGCCGCAAACTGATCGACGATTGGGAAACACAAGCATCGACCAAAAACACCGCCGTCAAGCTGCGGCTGGAAGCGGGCCGTCGTTATTCGATCCGCGTCGATCACTTCGAAGCGGGCGGCTCGGCCGCATTCAAGCTGTTGTGGTCATATCCAGGACAAGCCGAGCAGGTGATTCCGCAGGCTCGTCTCTACGTGCCCGCGCGCGTGGACTACGTCAGCGATCTGCCGATGATGAGTTCGCGCAACGGGTTGGGGCCGGTCGAGCGCGACATGTCCAACGGCGGTTCGGCGAGCGGTGACGGAAAGCCGCTGACTGTCGAAGGAGTCTCGTTTGCAAAAGGGCTTGGCGTGGCGGCGGACAGCGAAGTCGTCTACGACCTCGCCCGGCGATACGACGACTTTCGCGTGACGCTCGGAATGGACGATACGACCGGCGAAAAGGGCTCGGCCGTGTTTGAGATTTGGGTGGACGGTATTCTTGAGTACACCAGCCCCATGATGCGCGGCAAAACGCCGGGGCAATTCGCGCGTGTCGATGTTACGGGACGCAGCTACTTGAAGCTGGTCGTCAAAAACGGTGGAGACGGCTCCGCGATGGACCTGGCGAACTGGGCCGATGCGCACCTGGTGCTGCAATCGGGCGGACCCGCGCCGGCGCCTTCGCCGGATATGGATCCGTACTTGAGCGAAATGGCGTGGAAGAACGCCACATCGGGCTGGGGTCCGATCGAACGCGACATGTCGAACGGCGAACAGATGGCACGCGATGGGAAGCAACTCTCGATCGCCGGGCGCAAGTACACCTACGGCCTCGGCGTTCACGCAAAGTCGGAGATTGTCTTTGAAATCGACAAAGACTTTTCGCGCTTCGT
>VFZQ01000253.1 GCA_016871135.1 Acidobacteriota bacterium
CGCGGCCAGCGAAGCAAAAAGAAGCGAACGTCGTGTCATGCGTGTTTCCTTATCACGGGTAAGAGGATTTCGTCGAGCGCCCAGTCTTCGAGATCGGCGAGCATGACGCCGTCATGCAGGCTCCAGTGTTCGGTGTGGGTCAATACCTCGTCTTTGTGAAGCGTTGTGAAAGGACCCATGGTTTCGAGTTCGAGGAAATCCGCGTTGGTGAAAATTTCGAACGACGCGCCGAACTCCGGATGTTCCTTCGATGGATCGGGATGATACTGCTTGACGAACATCTGGCCGTTGAGGAGATACGCACCAAAGGTGTGTTCGTTGAAGTGGCCGAGCTTTTGCGGGCGCGGGTTATCGGGGTCCTGTCGCAGCGTCAGATACTTGTTGGTGAACTTCCAGCGCGGATCGCTGAGATCGGTGAACGCCCACATGATGAGCGGGTTGGTGGGCGCCAGGCACTCCGGATGCGTGCCACGCGGCGGGAAGCCGCTGATGCCGAGACCGCCCTGTGCCATTACGGTCGGTGTCCAGGCGGCGATCTCTATCGGTAACAAATTGCGGTTCGCGATCTTATGCACCACCGTCACGCGCGTGCCTTCTTCGGCCAGCGTGATTACCATCGTCTTTTGCAGACCCGTTTCGGGTTCCACCGGTTGAATTGCGGTCACGCCGTTCGCGTTGGCCTCGATCGCGATCGGCCCGTTGTCGAGCGCGTAGGTTGCGTGGCGATCCTCCGGACCCTTCCACAAACGATGCCCGCCACGGATCGTCCACGTCGTTTCGCCGGTCTGCCCGAGCTGCTCGGTGAACTCCTTGAACAGGTTCTGCTGGCCGATGAACGCATAGCGCATGATGCGCGGCCCGATGTCCTCGGTAACGATCAGTTCAACGGTGTCATTAGCGAGGCGGAAGCAGTTCTCCCAGCCCTTCCACGGAATTCTTTCGATAGTAATAGCCACTGGGTCATTTTATGGCAAGCACGGCGTCCGAGGGTGTACCGGTCTTTTTTTCGTGTACTTCGCGAAAACCGGCGGCGCGGCACAACGCCTCATACTCGGCCGCCGATCGCTCCTGTCCTTCGGTGCATATAAGCATCGAAAGCGACTGCATAAACGCGCTCACCGGGCCGCGGCGGTCGTCGTCGAGCAGCATCTCGCCGATCAACAATCCACCGCCGGCGGGCAGCGCCGCGAAAACTTTTGCAAGCAATCGATGAATTTTGTCGTCGTTCCAATCGTGGAGAATCCGCGACAGCGCATAGCAATCGGCGGGCGGCAGTTCATCGGCGAAGAAGTCGCCCTCGATGCACTCGACGCGGCCGCGTGTCATCTCGCGAGTCAGCGGAATCACGCGCGGCAGATCGAAGACTACAGCTGTGGCATTCGGGTGCCTGTCGACGAAACTTAACGCCAGGTGGCCCGTGCCTCCGCCGAGATCGACGAAGCGCCGAAAGCGGCTGAGGTCGTGCGCAGCGATCACAGACGGTGAGGCCAGCATGCCGAAGCCATGCAGGCCGGTGAGGAACGTGCGCATCGATTCTTCCGTCTTGAAGAAATGAGAAAAAATCGGGCCTTCCATGCCGAACGCCTGCGGCCAGCGATGCGTGCCTTCGCGCACTGCGTCGTCGAGATGCGCCCACAACTGCCACAACACGTCACTGGAATACAGCACGTAACCGACAAGCGTGTGCGGGCTGTCGCGGCGCAGGTACTCATCGCTGTCGGCGGTGTTGCGATAGGTGTCGCCGTCGCGCGTGAGCAGTTCGATTGCGACGCAGGCGTCGAGCAGCAGAGTCGTGGCACGCACGTCCGATCCGAGCCGCATCGCCAAAGCGGCGGCGGTTGTCGGCGTCGCGTCGAACACGCCGAGTTTCGCGGCGGCGAACATGGTCTTCGAGTGACGAAACGCTTCGATCAAATGGACAACGCGGTTCATCGGAAGTGGTCCCATCCTTCCGGTTTTAAGAGTTCCCCGCGAAACAGAACCGCGCTCTTCGTAACTGTGCCGATCACAACACTCCCTCGGGGCAGTTTGGCCTTTGCGGGCAGCGTGAAGAGCAGTTCGTAATCCTCGCCGCCATGCAGCGCATGCCGCAACGACGCGCCCTTTGCGATGGGCACGTCGTCAATCAATGCGCCGCAATCAGACGCCGCGCATAGTCGCGCCAAATCCATCGACAGGCCGTCGCTCAAGTCCATCGCGCAGCGAACGCCGCTCGCGCGCAACGCAAGGCCCAGTTCCACGCGCGGCGTCGGAAGAAAACGCCCGCGCGTATCCAGCGACAGTGCGGCTTTTCCGAGCGCCCCGCTAACGCAAACACGCTCGCCTGTCCGCGCGGACGACCGGAGCATCGCCTTGCCGCGCGGAACTTCCCCGCATACGGTGACATCGCACGAAATACGTTGCGTCGCAGACAGATCGCCACCCGCGAGTACGACGCCATGTTTCCTGGCGAGCTTGAAAAACCCGTCGTAAAAGCCGTCGATCCACGAAGCCGCGTCCGCCGGAGCGGCCAATGAAACCAGCGCGAACAGAGGCTTCGCGCCCATCGCTGCGCAGTCGCTCAACGATCGCGCCAGCGCCTTCCAGCCCACGTCTTCGGGCGCTTCGTCCCACGTGAAGTGAACGCCTTCGTGCATCATGTCCGCGGTGAAGACGAGATCGCGTGAACTGCCTTTTTGCCGAAAGATCGCGCAGTCGTCGCCGATGCCGGTGACGACGCCGCCACCTTGCGCAAGCCCGGCGCGTTTGGCCCGCGCCGTGATTTTCGATAGAAGCTCGGTTTCGCTCAAGCTAACATTGTAGGGTCATGCGCATCTTCGCAATTGCCATCCTTACGATTTCGTTGTTCGCCGACGACCGCAACGTGCCTCGCGGCACGGCGGGCGAATTCGACTATTACTTGCTGGCCCTATCCTGGTCGCCCCAGTATTGCAGTTCGCCCGCAGGCGAGCGCGATAGGATGCAATGCGCGGGTTCACGACAGTACAACTTTGTACTGCACGGGCTTTGGCCCCAGTACAACAGCGGATCGCCGCAATACTGCGCGACGAGTCAGCGGTTGTCGAACGCGCTTGTCGACAAGATGCTCGACATCATGCCGAGCCCGCGGTTGGTGCGTCACGAGTGGGACCGCCACGGCGTTTGCGCCGGCTTTAGTGCAACCGAGTATTTTGCCAAAGCGCGCACGGCGTTCACGTCGATCAAGATCCCGCAAACCATGCAGAGCCCGCGCAATGCGCGAACCGTCGCGCCCGCGAAGATTCGCGACGAGTTCGTCGCCGCCAACGCGGGCATGCCGAAGGATGCGGTGACGGTGCGCTGCACGGGCCGGTTTTTGAGCGAAGTTCGGGTGTGCCTGGACAAGAACGGCAAGACGCGTTCGTGTTCGCCGGAGGTGCAGCGGCAGAATTGCCGGACGAGCGAGATTATTGTTCAGCCGGTGCGGTAGCGCTACTTCTTAGTTCCGATACAGTACAACGCCTCACCGGTTCGAATGAACAATTGGTCGTCCGCAGCGATCGGGCTGGCCAGCGTATAACCGTCGAGTTTGTTCACGCCAAGAACCTCGAATTTTTCGCCGGCGCGCACGACCGACGTTGTGCCGTCTTCATTAATCGAGTAGATTTTTCCATCGGCCAGCAGCGGCGACGAACTGTAAGATCCCAATTCGATGCGCTGGCCTTCGTAGATGGCCTTGCCCGTTTTCAGATCGAGGCAGTTGATGTAACCCTTGTCGTTGAGCACGTATAGTAGGCGGCCGTCCGTGGCCGGTGTCGGCACATCGGGCCCGAGATTGTTGTTCCAAATTTCGATATTGCCGGTGACATCCCCGCGCCCGCCCGCTTTGAAGGCAATGTACGGGCGGCCTCGATTGCCGCCGACTACGATCTGGTCGCCGACCACGAGCAGCGAGGAAATCGTTCGGTTCGTTTGAAACGCCGGCGGATTGAACCCGCCCAGCCGCCAGAGTTCCTTGCCTGTCTCCGGGTCCTGGCCCGTGGCGACATCGCCGCCGAAGATGATCAACTCCTTTTTCCCATTTACGACAGCCATCTGCGGCGTGCCGTAGTTATCCTTCGATTCCATCACGCCCGGCGCCGGCCGCAGGTGCTTCCACACCGTCTTTCCGGTCGCCTTATCAAGCGCCATCGTATACGAGGGGTTGTCCGATTTGTATCCATGCACGACTTGAACGTAGAGCCGGTCACCATCGAGCAAGGGCGTCGACGCGTAACCGTGATTCAAACCGATCGTCCCGTAGTCGGCCACGAAATCGCGCTTCCAAACCGGCTTGCCGGCGACCGTCCAGCAGCCCATCCGAACATGACCAGTCATCACCCAGATATGTTTGCCATCGGTGATTGGCGACGGCGACGACGAGTTTTGCTTGCGGTGCAGTTCGTTGCCCGTGTCGACTTCGACGCGCCACTTTTCCTTGCCGTCCTTGCGTTGCAGAGCGAGCAGGAAGATCTTGTCGCTCTTTTGTTCCGGCGCGCGGCGCAGTTGCTTGGTGTCGTAGGTTGGGTTGACGAACCCCTCTTCCGCGGTCGTGACGTAAATCGTATCTCCCCAAACCACGGGCGTTGCCGCGCTCCAACTTGGCAGCTTCACTTTCCAGCGGATGTTTTCGGTTTCGCTCCATTTGACGGGCAGGTTGCGCGCCTTCGGAGCCATGCCCGCGGACGTCGGACCGCGCCACTGCGGCCAGTAGGCATCCTGCGCGAGCGCTGCGGCGAATCCAATGGAGATAAAGAAGAGAGATCGGCGTGTCACTCCGATAGTCTATGACAAAACCCCGCTACTTGATACACTGATTGCCCACGCATGAATATCGATTGGTCTCTGCTTCCTGTTGCTTTCGCCGGCGGCGCACTCGGCGCCGCCCTCGGCGCGAACGTGGCGTTCATCTTCACGGGCTTTCTCGTCATGATCGGTGTGGCGATCGCCGCGGGTGGCGGCGGGCGCGACTTCATCGGCAACGTCGCGTTCGGGCCGCTGTTCGGACCGCACATTTCTTTTGCCGGGGGAGTGGCCGCCGCGGCGTTTGCAGCGAAGCGCGGCAAGCACGAAACCGGCCGCGATATTGGGAAAGGACTGGCGGGGTTGAACGCACCCGATGTCCTGCTGGCCGGAGGGGCATTCGGAGTCGTCGGCTTTCTGATTCAATCGCTGCTCGCCGCGGCGCCTACCGATTCGATTGCGCTGACCGTCTTCTTGAGCGCAGTTATCGTGCGGCTTGTGTTCGGTTCCTCGGGCCTGTTTCCGAAGGCGCACACGGGCGGAGGCTGGCTGCCGTATCAACGCGACTGGCCGCAGTTGATTGCGCTCGGCGCGACGCTTGGTCTTGGCTCGGCGTGGCTGTTGAAGATGCTGGGCGCGGACCGGGGTGGCGATGTGCTCGGCTTCGGAGTCGCTGCTGCGTCGTTGACGTTTCTGCAGTCCGGTACGAGCGTTCCCGTCTGGCATCACATCGCGCTGCCCGCGGCCATTGCCTCCACGACATTTGGCGGCAACATTTACGCCGGCGCCGCCGGCGGCGCTGCCGGCGCGATCGTCGGCGAAATCTACTCCCGCGTTTTTCACGCCAACGGCGACACGCACATCGATCCGCCCGCGTGCGCCATCTTCACTCTGACCGCAGCCTTCAAGTTATTCCAATGAAACTCTTCATCGCTCTCACGCTTTGCACTCTCGCAGCCCAAGAGAAGATCCGCATCGATAGCCACGTCGCCGTGCCGATGCGCGACAAAGTCATTCTCTACGCCGACGTCTATCGCCCCGATCGCGCCGGCAAGTTCCCCGTGCTCGTCACGCGTACGCCCTATGGAGTACAGCGAGACGGCGGCCACGAGTCGCTGATCCAACTCGCCCGCGCCGGATACGCCGTCATCATGCAGGATGTGCGCGGCCGTTTCGAATCGAGCGGCAAGTGGGAACCCTTCCGCGACGAAGGCAAGGACGGTTACGACACGATCGAGTGGGCCGCCAAGCAGTCATGGTCGAACGGCAAGGTGGCTTCGTTCGGCGGATCGTATCTCGGCAACAACCAGTGGCTGACCGGCGCCGAAGCGCCGCCGAGCCTTGTCGCCATGTTCCCGCGCGTGGCGTCGACCAGCATCTATCACAACTGGGCCTACTTCGGCGGCGCATATAGGCTGTCGTTCAACTATGGTTGGGGCGTCGTGCGTATGCCTTTCCGTATCATGCAGCCGCAGTACTGGCACACCGAAAAATACACACCAGAAGCACTGCGCTATGAGAACGTGTTGAAGCACGCGCCACTCATCGAGGGCGATCTGCGCAGCTCCCACACCAAGGTGCAACACTACCGCGACTGGATTCAGCACGAGAGTTACGACGCGTATTGGAAACACACGAGCGTTGAGGATCGCTTCGACAAAATCAAGGCGCCTGCCATGACGCTCGGCGGCTGGTTCGATATCTTCGTCGCGGGCTCGATCAACGGTTATGTCGGCATGAAGAAAAAGGGCGGGCGGATGATTATCGGTCCGTGGGGACATGGGCCCAGCCGCAGGTTCGGCGATGTCGATTTCGGCGCCGATGCCATGCGGAATGCCAACGAGATCGAACAGCGCTTCTTCGATTTTCACGTGAAGGGAATTAGAAATGGGCTCGACAAAGAGCCGCCGGTCGAGATCTTCTACATGGGGGCCAACAAGTGGCGCAAGGAGGCCGACTGGCCGATCCCGGGCGCCAAGGAGACGCCGGTATATCTGACTGCCGGCAAGGGACTGTCGATGACCAAGCCTTCCGCCGAGGGCAGCGATCAGTACATCGCCGATCCTGCTAATCCTATTCCGACGCTCGGTGGCAACAACTGCTGTGGCACGCCGACGCTCGCTGGACCGAAGGATTAGCGGCCGATCGAATCGCGAGCCGATGTGTTGTCGTACACCTCCGAGGCGATGACCGCGCCTCTGGCCATCGCCGGGCCGGTGTCAATGAAGCTGCGCGCGTCGACCGATGGGCCGGACACCGACTGGATGGTGAAGCTCGTCGATGTCGCTCCGGATAGTTTCGCGATGCCGATCGCCGAGGGTATTCTGCGTGCGCGGTTCCGCGAGGGGCTCGACAAGCCAAGGCTGTTGGAAGCTGGGAAAGTCGACGATTTCACGGTCGACATGGTGGGCACGGCGAACGTGTTCCTGCCCGGTCACAAGATTCGCGTCGATATCATGTCGAGCAACTTTCCGCAGTTCAGCGTTAACCCGAATACCGGCGAGCCGCTCGGTTCGGCGGTGCGGTCGCGAAAGGCTCTGAACAAGGTATTCCACGGTTCGGCGGTTGTGCTGCCGGTCGTGAGAGTGCCATAAAAACAGCATATTCTCATCGAACGATGAGCCTGAAGGAC
>VFZQ01000254.1 GCA_016871135.1 Acidobacteriota bacterium
ATTTTTGTGTGTCTAGACTCGTGTCTCAAATTTGGGGACAACTCCAGAACTCCACCAGTTGATTCAGATGAGACTTGCGGCGATTCTATACATGTTCGCCACAGCCCATAAACTCGGTCGCGTCCGCGGGGCGCCCCTTCCCACGAAGCTAGCGCCGGGCAAATTTCGCGAGCCTGACATACTCTTTATGACAACCGCTCACTCAGACCGCATCGGTGAATTCTGGGGGGTTCCTGATCTGGCGGTTGAGATCCTGTCACCAAGCACCTCGCGCACCGATCGCACGATCAAACGTGCTGAGTATCAGAGCGCCGGCGTTCAGGAATATTGGATCAGCGACCCCGACGCCCAAACCGCTGAAATTGTCCGCTTCGGCAAAGAGACACTTCTATTGTCGGATGGCGATGTTCTCACTTCTCCGCTCTTCCCCGGATGGTCCCTGAGCCTCGCCGACCTCTTCGCTCCCGAAGACTAAACCCTCGCCAGCCACCCGACCACCTGCCGCAAATAGCGCGCATTGTTCGCCGCCGCCGGATGATTCATCCCCATCGGCGTCCTCTCCGCCCCCGCCCGCTGCGCCGAAAACATCGCCGCTTCGCCGGAGATCACTACGCGCCCTCGGCCGAATTCGAGAGCCGCTCCATGCAGCCACCCCGCCACCGGCGTAATCGACACCGCCTTTCCGCGCGCTCCGCCGGGCCGGTCAAACGTCGACGACACCGCGTTTCCGCCGAACACCAATAACGCCACGGCACCGGGCGCTTGAAACGCGGACCCCGTGAACGTAGCCACCGAATCGATCCCCGCCGTCACCGTATGCGGCCGCAATCCGCCGTTGCTCATCGAAAAGATCGAAGGGCTCCGCCCACGCTCCGGATCGCTCGCATAGCCGTCGTGAAATTGCACGTTGAACTTCGCCGCCAAGGAGTTGTTGCAAGCCGGGAAGGGCTGGTGATCGACGACCAACAAAAGCGACCCGCCCTGCTTCACCCACGCCGCGATCTCGTGCGCCTCGCTATCGGAGAACGCCGGCGAATACGGCGCCTCCCATCGCCGCGAGTTCTCCTTGCTCAGCGCGTTCGCAATCACCAACACGTTCTGTTGTGTTCCAGCCGCGCGCACCACATACCCGTCCTTGCGCAAGAAACGCGCGAACGTCGAATACCCGCCATCGACAGTATGAAAGTTATGATGCCGATCGTCGATGCCGATCGACGGGCCCTGCCCTAACGCAAACTTCGGATCAACCATCGGAGGATCAAACTCGCGGTCCGGAACCTGCTGCGCACAAGCCACCATCGATGCCAGCGCCGCGCGCCGTGTGATCTTCATGCCACTACCTCGATCGGAATCGGTGCGAGCGCGCGGCGGCCGAGCCGCAGCTCAATCACGTGCGGGCCTGGCGCAATCGACGCAGGTAGGTCGAAGTTGATTTCATGGCGAGGCGGAATCGGATCGGTGCAGAATGCGTCGACATTCACCGCCGCAATTCCATCCACCGCCGCCTCGAACTGCGATGGGTCGAGCATCTCTTCCATCGTCAGCTTCACCGAACGGTTCTCAATCCGAGCCCCGCTCATCAGATTGATTCCGTCGCTGAGCGCCACCACGCGCGGCACAATCGGCGGCTGCGGCACGATCCGAATCTTCGAGGGCGCGCAAATCGCCTCGCCCTTCCAACACACCGTCACCGGCAACAGGCCCGTCGGCACGCCCGCGGGCACGCGCACGTTCACCTGCGTCATACCGTCGTGCTCGCGCGGTCCGATGTAGACGATCAGCGCAGCCGTCTCGCCCAGCCGCACATCGAGGTTCAAGATGTCGCCCTCTTCTGGAAGTCCATCCACCCACAACGACAAGGCGGCGAACCGCCCCGCCGCCGGCGCCACGGGTTCGGAGTTCTGCGCGTTCGTAATCCGCCGGATTGTGCAGTTGCCCGAAGGCCGCGCCGCCGAATCATGCCAGCCGCGCCCGCGTTTTCGTAGCGTCGTCCACATATATTGCGTCGATGCGCCTTCGAGCGAATACATCTGAAAGCCCGTTGCTCGACAGAACGCCTTAAAGTCCTCGGCCGAAATCCGCACGCCGCTCCAGGTGTCATACCGCGCCGCTGTCTCCGGCAGCCCGTTCGATTGGCAGCGGATCAATCCCCCCGGCTTCAGGACCCGAAACGCTTCTTCCAGGTACCCGAGCACCACCTCGCGGCTCGGAATATGTTGGAACACCGCGTAGCTGTAGACGAAATCGAACGACTCGTTCGCGAACATTTCCAGATTCGAATTCCGTGCCACGTGGGCGTGCGCGTGCGGCACAGAAGCCAGGCGCCCTCGCGCGCGCGCCACCATCTGATCGGATATATCGACGCCGTGGATCTCGCCGAAATGCGAGGACATCGGCCGCATCAACCGGCCCGGTCCGCAGCCGATTTCGAGCGCCCGCATCGCGCGTTTATCGCCAATCGCGCCAAACCGCCGCATCTCCCACTCCAGCCCGTGCACCACTTCATCGCCGGTCGATTGGAACTCTTCGTCGTCCTGCTCGCGCCTGCCGAAGGCCACGTAGTAGTGCGCATCCTCGGCCGCGCGCGCGTTCCAATCGGTGCGCATTTGTTCGACAACGTTTTCCGACATGAATCCCTCTATTGTTGCGTGTGACGGCACGTGTTGTTGGCCACGCGATTCTCCTCCGGCTTCACGCCCGGCGCATAGCCGATGCAAACGCGGTCCATCCGCCAACCTTCGATGCGATTTCCCTCGACCACATTCCCGCGCGTTGCCGCCGTCCTCTCCGCGCGCCGGCCGAAGTAGATCCCCGCGCGCAGCAGGTCCGGCTCGCCTTCGAAATGGGTACAACCCGGCTGTGGTTTCGCGTCGCTGCATCGTGCCGTCTGCAAATTCGTCAACACGTTATCGCGCACCAGGTGCCCCGCGCCGATAACGAAAATCCCGCCAAAACGCATTCCGTCGAATCTGTTCTTCTCAATCGTGATGCCCACCGACTGCATATCCGGGTTCGTGTTGTTCATCACCACGCCAAAATGTCCAAACGCATGCGTCCGCGTGTTCATGCACTCGTTGTGCGAAACGTTGCCGTGATGAAAACCGTCGAGGTCGATGCATTTCCCATTGATCTCGCGCATCACATTTGCCGCGTACATCGTCTCATCGACATCGCCCGCCGTGTCGATCCCCACCGGCGTGCCGCCGCCCTCGACATCGATCGCGTCTTCCGGATAGCCAACCTCGGCGATCGTATTCATTACAACGACCACCCGCCGCGCATGCCCGATTTGCACGGCGTCGCGCCCAATCATGGAGAACTTGTTCTTCCGAATGTATCCTGGCCCATTTCGTGTCGCGCCATACCGCGAGTGCGTCCACACCGCATTGCCGAGTATGTTCTCAAACGTCGAGTCCTCGACCGTAAAATTCGCCACACCGTCTTCGAGCAGAATCCCCCCCGTTGTATTGTTCCGCCCCTTCGCGTTTCGCGAGCCTGAGTTCCGCACTGTTACCCGCGAGATGCGAACATTGCGCGCGCCGCTCACCAACACCGCGAAGCCGGCGATCTCTTCGAGTTTGGTGTCGGCAATCCGCACGTCGACCGCTCCGACAATTCGAATTCCGTTGCCGGTGTAGTGATCGGCGAAGAGTTTGTTCGACGGAGGCAACGCCTGCGGCTGCGGATTCGCGGCGCGATCGCCCTTGATCGTCACGCCAACGATGATTACCCGGCACGGCCCTTCGATCGAAATTGGCTCGCTCGCGCGATTGCGAATCTCGACCGTCTCGCCCCGCGCACACGTCTCCGCATGCGCAGAAAGCGCGAACGCTAAGAGTGTCAGTATCCTGAGAGGAATGGCCATTCATCTTCGGGACGCCACGTTGGCCCCGATTCAACAGCTTACCGTCTCTGCGCCCGATGGCGCTGTCATCGGCATCATCGGCGACGCCGCCAGCGGCCAGGCCGAACTCCTCCAACTCGCAGCCGGCGCCGTCACGATCCCCTTCGTGCTCGACGCCGCCGATGCTTTAAGCAAAGCCCGCGCCCTCGCCGACATCGAAAAACAACGCCGCGCCAACGCAACCATCCTCATCGCCTCGCACGATCTCGCGCTCATCGAGACCATCGCCGACGAAGTCTGGTGGCTCGATCGCGGCGCGCTCAAGGCCAAAGGCGACCCGCGCGAAATCACCAAGCAATACCGCCAATACATCGCCGCTGCGCTGCGCGCGCAACCAGTAGATCAACCGCTCGCGCCTTCTCTCCGCCGTGGCGATGGCCGCGCCGAAATATCGGCTCTTCAAACCTGCAACGCGCAGGGCCAGCCCGCCATGGTCTTCGCCAGCGGTGAGCCGATGGCCGTCCGAGTGACCGTCAAATTCAACGCGCCGGTCGACGATCCCGTCGTCGGCATCATGGTCCGCACACGCATCGGCTCGGAGGTCTACGGTACCAATACCGGACTCGAACGCCATAAGATCGGGCCCGTGCAGGCAGGCGAAACGTTGACGATTACCTACCGTTTCAACTGCGATCTCTGTGCGCAGGAATATGCCATCACCGCCGCCTCGCACGACCCCAATGGCGTCTGGCACGATTGGGTCGAAGACGCCGTCGCCTTTCAAGTCACCGACACCCGCTACACCGCTGGTGTCGCCAATCTCCGCGCCTCCGTCGAAAGCCAACGCACATGATCCTCCGACTCCTTTTGTTCTCCACACTCGCCTTCGCTCAGCGAAACGTCACCGACGACGAAGTCGCCCGCGTTCACAAAGCCGCCCTCCTCATCGATACCCACAACGACGTCACCAGCCGCACCCTCACCGGCTTCGACATTGGCGAGAACGCAAGCACCGGTCACACCGACATCCATCGCCTGCGCAAAGGTGGCTACAGCGCCCAGTTCTTCGCCGTCTATGTTGCCGCCGCCTTCGCCAACGACCACTCCGCCGCCAACCGCACCATGCAGATGATCGACACCGTGCGGCACGACATTGTCGAACGCTATCCGCAAACCTTCGAACTTGCCTACACCGTCGCCGACATCGAACGCATTCGCCGGAGCGGTAAAATCGCCGCGCTCATGGGCATCGAAGGCGGCCACGCGATCGAAGATAATCTCCGCCTGTTGCGTAACTACTACGCACTCGGCATTCGCTACATGACGCTGACCCATTCGAATACCAACAACTGGGCCGGATCGTCGGGCGACATCGCCGGTGGCACCAAGGGCCTCACTCCCTTCGGCAAACAGGTGGTCAAGGAGATGAACCGTCTCGGCATGATGATCGATATCTCGCACGTCTCCGACAAAACGTTCTGGGACGCACTCGAAGTCAGCACCGCGCCGATGCTTGCATCGCATTCATCAGCCCGCGCGCTCTGCAACGTGCCTCGCAACATGACCGACGACATGATCAAAGCGCTCGCCAAAAAAGGCGGTGTTGTGCAAGTCAACTTCGCCTGCTCTTTTCTGAATCAGGCCGCGGCCAACGCGTCGCCATTTATCAACCCGGCGTTGCGAGCCAAATTGAACGCCGCTCTCAAGGACTTTAAAGGATCCGCAGAAGAGCTCTTCGCGAAGGCCCGCGAAGTCCGCAAGCAACTCGGAATTAAGGAAGAACGCGCAACGCTGGCCGACGCCGTTGCCCACATTGACCACATCGTCAAGATCGCAGGCATCGACGCCGTCGGCATCGGCGGCGACTACGACGGCGTCGACTGCACGCCCGACGGCCTCGAAGACGTTAGCAAGATGCCGAACCTCACGCGAGCGCTGCTCGAAAAAGGCTACACCGCCGCCGACATCAAGAAGATTTACAGCGACAACATCCTGCGCGTCATGCGGGAAACTGAAAAGGCCGCACGACACTGAGACGAGCCTTCGCTCGAATTGTAGTGCAGCGGTTGGGGTCCCTCAGCTGTAACCGTTCAATCCGAAGCCAGTCAAGACCTCCGCCACGATGCGCGGGTGGTTCATGATCCGCCGTAGATGCCAAGACCCGACTCTGGATGTACCTTCGAGAAGAGCGCGCTACTTTCCTTCGCAAAACGACACTTCCGCGCCATCGGCCGCGCGCACCGACAGAGTCGGCACACCTGAGCGTTCTTCGTAACTGGCATATGTGCCAGCAGGCAGGCCTCCATCCCACATTCCACCCCGGAACGTCACCCTCCGGTTGGCGGGATTGAATTCAAACGCACCCTGCTTCCCCGCGCTATCGCGGTATCGGTTGCCCGTTTCTATCGTCAGATTTAGTAACATTCTGGCTCGCCCGTAAGCCCAGCATTCGTATTTTCCGATCGCTAACCCGCCGGACCGGGACATCGGCGGCGCTGCCGCAGCTGCGGCAGCGCCCGCTTCCTTGCCCGGCAGGGTATTCAGAGGAATCGCCGAAACGCCCTCGCCGGGGTTATCCTTGCACGTCGCATAGTCCTGCGGATTAAAGGCGCCGCCGATTTGCCACGTCGTTCCTCGACCGATGATCGTGAACGGCTGCTTTTCGTATTTACTGACGCAGGTTGTGCCCCAATAGCGATTCTTCGGATAGCCTTTGGTGTAGTCCCATGTCAACGCTGTTACCTGGAGTTCGGTGGTGCCGCCCCGATCGGAAATCACTCTGACATCCTGAAACAAGATCCGCCGTTCGTCAATGGACTGCGTCTTCACCGCCTGCCAGCGGTCCGCCAGAATCCTTTTCGCTGATTCCACATCCACCGCCCAAGCCGCGGCGGCAAATGCCACCGGAACCAGTAGTAGTCTCATCCGTAATAGTTCTCCTTTGTCGGCTGCCAAAACAAGGCGCTTTGCCCACTCGAAGCGGCGGCGTGCCGTTGCGTGGCTCTGATCGATTGGACGGCCTCCCGGCGCCCGGGAGAGACTGACGTGCGATGTGTTCCGAGATCGACCACTGGCGCTGCCATCGCTCGCGTCCTGCCTTTGATCATAACAACTCAAACTTGAGTTCGAGGCTCCGACAAGAGCCAAATCCAGCGGAAATGAGGGTTTGCAATGCTTCGGATTCGATAGACAACGTATATCGCCGCTGGGTGCTCTATCCATGCTCGCATGCTGCAATTTGCTCAATCGACTTCGGGCTAGCCTAACGTAAGAGGCCCCCCGGCTGTGCCGGGGTGGCAGTAGCAGTTTGACATTTCCGGGAGTCCATCAGAGAAACTCCAAACGTGAGCCGCCAAGCACACGAAAGGAGAATCCTGATGGACGAAAACCAAAGTCTAAACCATAGTAAGTGGGACTGCAAATATCACGTGGTGTTCATTCCGAAGTGCCGTCGAAAGACCCTATACTCGGGCCTTCGGGCACATTTGGGTCCGGTCTTCCGCGCCTTGGCTCTGCAGAAA
>VFZQ01000255.1 GCA_016871135.1 Acidobacteriota bacterium
TCCCTACCGCAAACGTCGTTCGAAATCGTCCGAACGATTCTGCCCCCAGGCACGGGAGTGGAAGCGGCTTTCAACACCGCGCTGCTCGACATCACCGGTAAACTCGCCAAAGCTCCGATCTATCAAGTTCTCGGCGGTCCCACGCGCAACAAGGCCCGCGCGCTTGGCACGCTCTCTGGCGCTTCCGACGCCGATCTCATCAAATCGATGGAGTCGATGCGCGCCGCCGGCTACAAAGCCTTCCGATTCCCTGTCGCCTCCGGTACGCCCGCCACCGTCCGCCGTCTCGAAGCGCTGCGGAAAGCCGGTGGAGAGAGTGTCGACTTCGTTGTCGACGCATCCGGCTCCTACTCGCCGGGCCAGGCCGCCACACTCGCCGCCGCGCTCGAACGACTCCATCCGCTCTGGATCGACGAACCCTGCTCTCTCTCGAATCTCCGCGCCGCCGCCAAGATCGCCGACGAGTCGGTCGCGCCGCTTGGCTTCGGCCGTCGCGCGTCCCGGCCCGTGGAATTTCAAGAGATGCTGCGCGAACAGATCATCGACGTGTTACGCCCCGACGCCGGCCGCATGAGCATCAGCGCCATCCGCCGTTCCGCCGCTATCGCCGAGACCTACTACGTAGGCGTCGCGCCCATTCACAGCGGTGGACGCATCGGCACCGCCGCCGCCCTTCACCTCGCCGCGGCGATTCCAAACTTTGTACTTCTCGACATTCCGCTCGGCAACGCCACCGTGAAAGACGGCTTCGCAGAACTTCCCACAGGCCCCGGTTTGGGCATCGCCATCAACGAAGGAGCGCTCTAATGGTACGTCGAAATTTTCTCGGATGGCTCGGCGGTGGCGCCGGACTCGCGAATGCCGCCGATAGCTGCGGCTGCCTCTTCCAGCCGAAAGCCGCGCTCGGCGCAGAACTGTTCACGCGCGTTGGCTCGAACATCAAGATCACCAACGTCAAAGTCTTCGGGGTCTCTTTGACGCCCGACTCCGACCGTCCTTACGTCTTCGTCAAAATCGAAACCAATCAGCCTGGCCTACACGGCTGGGGCGAGGGCACACTCGAAGGCAAAGCCGCTGCCGTCATTCATTGCGTCAATGACTTCAAGGAATTCCTCATCGGGTCCGATCCGATGCAGGTCGAACATCACTGGCAATCGATGTACGTGCACAGCTTCTATCGAGCCGGCCCTGTTATCGGCAGCGCCATTTCTGGAATTGATCAAGCCCTCTGGGACATCCGTGGCAAGGCGCTCGGCATGCCCGTCTACAAGCTGCTCGGCGGCCCCACCGACCCCCGCGGCGTGCGCGGCTACTATCATCTCCGGGCTCGTTCAAAGGACGACTATCCTCGCCTCCGCGAAGAGGCGCGCAAGGCCGGCATCACGTGTTTCAAGACCGGAATTCCGGGCTACTACGAATGGATCGACAGCCACGCAAAGATCGCTCGCGCGGTGCAGGGCATGGCCGACGTGCGCGAAGGCCTTGGCCCCGACATCGACATCGGCGTCGATTTTCACGCGAAGACTTCGCCCGCTGTCGCCTCGGTTCTCGTGAAGGAAGTCGAGCCGCTCAATCTTCTCTTCATCGAAGAACCCTGCCCGCCGGAAAACGTCAAGGCGATGCAGAAAATTTCCAAGCGCTCGACCACGCCGATTGCCACCGGCGAACGCCTCGTCGCCAGCTACGCGTGCCGCGAGTTGATCGAACTTGGCGTCGTCGATATCATCCAGACCGACATCAACCACGTCGGCGGAAT
Organism: Acidobacteriota bacterium; assembly: GCA_016871135.1. Lineage (GTDB taxonomy): Bacteria > Acidobacteriota > Terriglobia > Bryobacterales > Bryobacteraceae. Next base: position 1,757 of record VFZQ01000255.1, read on the forward strand.
CACGGCTCTGTGGAAGGCCGGCGCGCTCGCCGAAGCCTCGGGCGTTGCCATGGCCCCGCATGCGTGCGAAGGCCCAATTGGCGCGCTCGCGACGGTACACGTCGACGCTGCCATGCCCAATTTCCTCGTGCAGGAAATCTGCAGCGGCGTTCAGCCGGGCCCGCAGGAAAAGGCCTGGGAAGAGTGGCTCGGATTCCCAGCCATGCGCATGGTCGACGGACGTTTCCCGCTCCCGCAAAAACCAGGGCTCGGCTTCGAGTTAAGCGAAGACGCCTTTAAGAAGTATCCCTTCGGCGGAACGCGTCCCATGGCCCGCGTCTTTCACGAAGACGGCTCCGTCGCCGAATGGTAAAGCGTCGCGCGAATGGCGTCGAACACCGCCAGCATTTGCGCTGCGGCGGCCGTGTCGCCGCCGTAGCGCAGCCGGTTGTAGGCGTGCGTGAACGTTGCAATCTGCGCGGATAGTTCGCTCGGCGGCAGTTTGCGCGCGAACTCAATCGGTGTGAACCACTCCGGTTTGTGGATGTCGTGCTCCTCGAGAAGCGTGAGCAAATTCCGATACAACACCGTCGCGTCCGATGCCGCCGCCTCGCCCGCTCGCAACCTCTCGCGCTGCTTGCGTTCGCGCATCCGCCGCACGAGATATGGCCCGGCAACCCACGTCAGAGCGAGAGTCAACGCCATGCCGATAAGCCACGACGCGCGCTCGCGAACCCACTTCGCTGAGGCCGCACGCCACCCATCCGCGTTCCGCAGCACCGCGTTGACAGACCAACCGCGCGTGCCCATTCGCGTCGTCTCCAACTGCGCCGCCAATCGAAACTGACGGTCGAGATCGTACTGCAGCACCCAATCCTGCCAAAACAGATCAGCCGCCTCGACCAAGTGCGCGATTCGCGACATGGCCGCCCATTGCGCGGGCATTGCCGCAGCTGGTGTTGGGTCATAAATCGTCCAGCCGTGCCCGGGAATAAACGCTTCCACCCACGAATGTGCGTCCGAAGCCTTTACCGTGTACCACCCGCTCACCGGATTAAACACACCGCCTCGAAAGCCCGTCGCAACGCGCGCCGGAATGCCGATGGACCGCAGCATCAACGCCATAGAGGACGCGAAATACTCGCAATGTCCTTGCTTGCGCTCGAGCAAGAAATGCCCTACCGGATCGTCCCGTTCTTCGCTCGGCAACTCCAGCGTGTACGTGTAATTCGTGCGCAGGTATTCGACGATTCGCCGCGCTTGCAGCGCCGGATTATTCTCCGATCCCGCCACCTGCTGCGTCAACTGCAGCACGCGGATGTCGAAATTGAACGGAACCTCCAGCAACCGCCGCCGCGCATCGCGGTCGAGTGTTGCCGTCCCATCGGCGCCATACGAATCGAAGAACGCCGTCACGCTGTAGCGAAGCACCGGGGGCATTTCGGAAAGACTTCGCAGCGTCCCGTTCGACAGCACCGCGATCGTCCCCAAGTTCGCTTCCAAAAACTCGGGAATGCCAGCGACAAACAGCGCGTTCATACCCGTCTCGGCAAGTTGCACGTCGTAGCGAGCGCGCACGCCGCGCCGGCCTTGATGATTCCGAATCGGGATGCCCGCCGTGCCATATCGCAGCCGTACTTGCTCGGCCAGATCGCCCGCCGTCGTCCAACGCCGCCCGTCGAATTTCGACATCGCCGATCCCCGCCAATACAGCGGCAGTTGATGCGGCTGCCCCGCGATCCGCACAAACATGATCGTGCGCGAGCTCGCCTGTATTTCGCCGATCTTGCGCAAATCGACCTCGCCGCCATAACCCGGCAGATGAATGCGCGGGGTGACGAAGCTCTGCAATGCCGCTCGCGCCGTTCGCGGCAACACAAAAAACAGCACCACCGTGAATACGATGATCCCGCTCGCAGCCAGCAAACTCACCGTCACAGTGCGCCGGAAAAAGCCGGCGCGCTGCCCCGCCGTTGAAACCCTCGCCCCGCGGGCGCCCCGGCGAATCTCCCAAGCCGCGAACGCCCCCACGCCACAGACAACAAAGGAAACCAGAAACAGAAAGAACAGCAAACTCGACGACAACAGTGCCGCAGCGACCAGTTCCAGGAACGAGATCATCACCGTCCAGAACGCATCGCGGTCTGTTCGGAATGTCAGGCCTTTCGCGACGACGAGAAAGCAGATCAGCCAAATCGTCGCGCTTAGAAAATCGCCGGACAACCAGTACACATCCACCGCCGTGTAACCGCAGAAGGCAATCACAGCCGCGCTCAAGTAAGGCCCCGGCACTCGCTCCAGCGGATTCAGTTTCAACCCGCGCAGCACGAACGCCGCCAGGACCAGAAACAACACCACTGGTGGTAACTCCCCCGTAAACGCCAGCGCCAGATATCCGCTCAACAGCATGCCGAGCAGCGTGCCTTCAAACAGCCGGTCTGCGGGCGCGGCGCGGTACATCTCTAGTAGATCGCCTTGGCGACCCCCTCCTGGAAATCGCCGAGCGCCTGCGGCGGCACGCCCTCGGCATTCAACACGACAAAAAACGCGCCGCGGAAGAACGGACGTTGGGCGGGATTCTTCGCGAATCGCTGAAATGCTTCGAACGCGACCGTTTCACCGGGATACTGAATCCACACGCCGCTGATATCTTGCGGGCCCTTGTACGTGGCTTTCCAAATCTTCTCCGCACGTAGTCCGCGCACACTCTCCGGTACTACCTCCGGCCCTGCCTCGTCCATCGCGAAGCGCACCCACCCGCCGTGAATCATCTTCGGCGGCTCGGTCGCGGCCGGCCCGCTACCGCACGACATCATCGCGGCCGCGGCCGCGGTCAAAACAGTTCGTCGTAACAAGTCCATTCGCTTTCCATGGTAGAACAGAGTGTTGCGTTGTCTATGGCGAAGTTAAAGGCCTCGAAGGCCAAAGAACAAAAAACGGATTGGAAGCGAGACGCGAAAGGTGCGGTCCCCTGCCTGCTTCTCGTGCTCGGCATCATCGTCCTCATCGGCATGTTGTTCTCGGCGATGTTGAAGTCGGCGACATAAAGGTAATCCATGCGAATCGACGGACGAAACCCGGATCAGATGAGGCCCGTAACCATCGAGCCCGATTTTCAACTCACCGCCGAAGGCAGCGTGCTGATTTCGGTCGGCCACACTCGCGTGCTTTGCGCGGCATCGGTCGAAGACTCCGTGCCGCCCTTCCTGCGCAATAGCGGCCAGGGCTGGGTGACCGCCGAATACGCGATGCTCCCGCGCGCAACCACCACGCGCACCGCGCGCGAAGTGAAGAAAGGCCGCGAAACCGGGCGCACCATGGAGATCCAGCGTTTGATTGGCCGCGCCCTCCGGGGCGTCATCGATCTCAAAGCGCTCGGCGAACGCTCCGTCATCCTCGATTGCGATGTCCTGCAAGCCGATGGCGGCACGCGGACAACTGCGATTACCGGAGCTTTCATTGCGCTCGGCATGGCCATCGGCAAACTCGTCGACGGCGGCGTTCTGAAGACGAATCCGTTGCGCGACTTCGTTGCCGCTACCAGCGTAGGCATCGTCAAGGGCCAAGCGGTTCTCGATCTCTGCTACGAAGAGGACTCCGCGGCCGAAGTCGACATGAACATCGTAATGACCGGCGCCGGGAAATTTGTCGAACTGCAAGCCACCGCCGAGCGCAACGAATTCGACGAAGCTCAACTCGCCGCTCTGCTCGCGGTAGGCAGAAAGGGCGTCGGCGAAATGATCGGACTGCAGAAGCAATACGTCAACATCGCGTGAATATCTACTGTGCCACAACGAATCCCGGCAAGTTGAAAGAGTTCGGCTTGATCGTCGCGCATTACAGCCAGGGCCGAATCACCGTTGAGTCCGTGCCCGGTCTGAAGGCTGTCGCCGCGCCCGAGGAAACCGAAACGACATTCGCGGGCAATGCCGCCATCAAGGCCTGTTACTACAGCCGCCTTGCTGATGGCCCCGTTTTCGCTGACGACTCCGGCCTCGCCTGCGATGCCCTCAACGGCGCCCCCGGCGTTTACTCCGCGCGTTACGCCGGCGAACACGCCACTGACGCCGCCAACAACGCCAGGCTGCTCGCCGAAATCGCGCCTCATTCCAACCGAGCCGCCCGCTTCGTATGTGCCATCGCCGTCGCCGAACAAGGCAACACCGTCGCTACATTCGAAGACTTCGTTGAGGGCCGTATCGTCGACGAACCCAAAGGCCCGTACGGCTTTGGCTATGACCCGTTTTTCTATTACCCGCCCTTTGGTACAACCTTCGGCGAAGCGCCGCCCGAGAAGAAACTCCTTGTCAGCCACCGCGGTAAGGCGATGGCCGCGATGATCGCGTGGCTACTTCTGCGATGAACAAAGTATCCGGCCCGCACACGGACTTGGGCCTTCGGTGTCTTCACGTCCAGCTTCCGATACTGCCCCGCCTTCGCGTCCTCCGGCAGCGCATACCCTAGCGCGTACAAGTGCCGCAGCTCATCGCCGATCGTCGTAAACGCCTTCCGCAGCGTCGCGTCTTTCGAAACGGAAAACACTTTCCCGCCCGTTGGTTCCACCAGTTTCTCCATTTCGGCCAACGCCTCGTCGCCATAGTGAATCACATAGACGATGCTGTCCGACTCCTGCGCCGCGCGAATCGCCGATTCGCGATTCACCGCGCTTCCAGAGTCGACGCCGTCTGTAATCAGGATCATTGCCTTCCTCCCCGGCGTCCTTCGCAATTTTCGCGTGCCAACCAAATGCACGGAGCTGTATAACTGCGTGCCCCCGCGCCAGGCCGCGCTCGGCGGTGGCGGCATGTCTTTCACATCGGCCAGCCCGGCCACCAATTCGTCTATCGATTGGGTCATATCCTTCCAGACCACAACGCGCGCGCCAAACCCTATCACCATCGCCTGATCGCCCGCTTGTAACACCTCGCGAAAGAAACGCCCCGCCGCGATCTTCTCTTCTTCCAAGAAGGACGCCACGCTCCCGCTCACATCGATCATGAGCGCGACCGTCAACGGCGTCGATGCCTCTCCGGAAAAATACGAAATCGCCCGCTTCTTTCCCTCATCGCGAACGTCGAAGTCTTCTTTCTTCAGCCCGATTACGAAGTTGCCGGATTTATCGCGCACCGAGCAGTACACGCCAACGACATTCACGTCTACTGTCAACGTGCCCGCATCCTTTGGCGGATTCAGCACCACCTGCGCGCTCGCGCTACAAATCAATACCACGGCCAGGCACCGCATAGATGGATAGTACACTTTTCGAAAGGCATGCGGTTCCGCTGTTTTGCACTTACGATCGCCCTGGCCGCGCAAGACGCCCCGCCCATCCGCGTCACGGTGAACCTCGTCCAGATCGACGCAGTCGTCACCGATGCCAAAGGCCGCCGTGTAACGGGCCTTACGAAAGACGACTTCGAGATCAAGCAGAACGGGAAAGATCGCCCGATCACCGCCTTCTCCTATGTTCCCGAGCAAACCGCCGACGCCCCGCTCGTCTCCGGCCCAGTCTCGCCACGTGACGTCAAGCGCACCGTCGCGATCGTCGTCGACGACCTCGCGCTCAGCTTCTCGAGCACCGTTCGCGTCCGCGATGCCCTTAAGAAGTACGCCACCACCGCCATGCGTC
>VFZQ01000256.1 GCA_016871135.1 Acidobacteriota bacterium
AGGCGCAGCAGCAGCGCATCGAGACCGAACAGGCTCGCGGCACGGCGGACATGCAGGCGGAGCTGGCGAAGTCGAAGGTCGGTGTGACGATTCGCACCAACAACGCGAACGCTCGAAAGGCGGAAGCGGAAGGCGAGTCGTTCTACATCGAGCAGACCGGCAAGGCAAAGGGCGCGGAGGTGCGCGCGGTGGGTCTGGCGAAGGCCGAGGCTTACGATGCGCAGGTGAAAGCGTTCGGCGCCAATGCCACGGCGGTGGTGAATGCCATCGACGCGCTGGCGAAGTCGGGCATGCCGATTGTGCCGAATATCCTGGTCGCTGGATCGGGCGGCGGCGCGCTGGAGGGGCTGGCTGCGACGTTGATGCAGTCGATCAGCGGGAAGAAGTAAGCAAGTCGAAGCGCGTGAGCCAGCCGGCGGCGTCGTAATCATGCGGCGCCGCCGGCGCGGCGGCTTGGCGGGCTTCTTCGGGTTTACCCATGCGGAGGAGGGCGCGGGCCAGCAGCGCGCGCGCCCTCATTTCGTAGGGTGTGTCGAACAACTCTTCGCATTGCAGGGCGGCTTCGATGTCGCGGTTGGCAAGCAGCAACGACGACGCGAGGAAGAAGCGAATGTCGTGGCGGTCTTCGTTGTAGTCGAGTGCTTCTTCGAAGGCGGCGGCGGCGTAGGACCAGCGAGCGGTGTCGTAAAAGACGAAGGCCGCGCGGAATTGGATCTCGGCTTCGTCGTCGGTGTCCTCGGGCGCCAGATCGGGCTTGGCCGGAGGAGGAAAGTACTTCAAGCCGGCGAGGCGGTCATAGGTGGGCTGAAAGACGGGGCGTTCGACGGAACAGGAGGCAAGAAGGAGCAGCGGTATGATCCTCCGGTCGATTGCCTTGGCCACTTGCACAGTTTAGCGCGAGGCCGGCGATCGGCCGATGAAACGCCTGTTCCGCTGGTGCACGCCTCCGGTCAGAACCGCTAGCCGTGGGGCAGGCCGCTGTCAATAGGGTTGTGTTGCAAAGATTCGTGGAGAAGCGTGGCGCACGGAATTCGGTGTCTCTCGTCGGAGACTCAAGCGGCCAAGCCGAACAGCTTGTGCATGAACTCCATCTGTAGCCGGGCATCGTCGCCGGCAATCCAGCGTATTTGCCCTTTCCTCATCATGTGCATGGCCTGGTAGCCTTCGACCGTCCGCCGCGCCGCGCCAAACGCGCGAAATCCTTGCTTTGCATTCAACCGTTTCTTGATTGCTCGATGATCCTGTTCAATGATGTTGTTCAAGTACTGCACGGGTCGGTGTCGGTAGCGCCGCCAGATCACGCCGGTATGCTGCAAGTCGGGGATCGCCGAGGCGTAGGTGGGAGCCAAATCCGTGTTGATCACCCGCGGCTGCGGGTGTGCCCCATCCCTGAGTGCTCGGCGAAACAAGCTCTTAGCCCCCTCCAGATCGCGAGAGGCCGACAGGAAGAACTCAATGGTGGCGCCGCGCGAATCGATGGCGCGATACAAGTAGCACCAACGGCCCTTGACGCGGACATAAGTTTCATCGACGCGCCAAGAGCGGTTGGTGGGCTTCAAATGAGGACGCAGGCGGAACAACAGTTCCGGCGCAAACCGTTGAACCCAGCGCCAGATAGTGGAGTGATCCACGGAGACGCCGCGTTCGGCCAGCAACTCTTGGACATCGCGATAAGAAAGGCTGAAGCGCAGGTACCACCGGACCGCACAAAGAATGATTTGGGGCTCGAAGTGCCGCCACTTGAAGACGAGAGGACGCTGCCTCGGTTTAGCCATCTGGGACCAGCCTAACATGCTGATCTTTTTTGCAACACAACCGTTTCGAGGGATGCGTGTGTTAGCTTGAGGCGGTGGCGCGTGTTTCTATTTTTCTACTTTCGGCGGCGGTGCTTTTTTCGCAACGCGTTGTCGACCGGAGCGCTCCTACTGCTGTGGAATTGAAGGGGTCAGTCATGGAACGGGGACGCGCGGCTGGGCCGCCGGTGCGAGCGGGCGAATTTGTGCGGCGAGCGGGATCGGTGCTGCTGCTCGACGGCAAGCCGTTTCGATTTCACGGCAACAACGTTTACTACAATCAGGCCGATATCGTGTACGGACGAACCGCCGGCGTGGCGGAGACGTTCGACAAAATGGCGGCGCTCGGAATGACGGTTGTGCGGGCGAACGCGCATAACGATCACCCGCCCACGTCCGATCCGGCGGCGATTCAAACCGATCCGGGCGTGTTGGTGGAGAGCTCGCTGGTGGCGCTGGACCGTTCGATTGCGATGGCTCGCGAACGCGGCTTACGGTTGATCCTCAAGCTCACGAATAACTGGGAGGCCTACGGCGGGATCCGCCGGTATGTGCAGTGGCACCTCGGGCGAGCGCCGCAACAGAATGAATGAGGATTGTTTTACACTGAGGAACGCATCCGTGGCTGGTACAAGAGCTACGCGCGGGCGATCATCGAGCGGCGCAACACGGTGACGGGCGTGCTGTATCGCGATGAACCGGCGATTCTGGCCTGGGAGTTGGGCAACGAATTGCGCAATCCATCGGGCGGGCGCGCCGATGCCCTGGTTGCATGGCACGCGGAGATGGCGGCGTTTATCAAGAGCATCGACGCGAACCATCTTGTGGCCGATGGGGGCGAAGGCTTTGACGATAACGCGGCGCTGTACGCGGGGCTTTCGAATCGCTACACGGTGGCGGGCTCGGAGGGTTGCAGTTACCACCGGCTCGCGAAGATCCCCGAGATCGATTTGCTGAGTTATCACCTCTATCCCGCGAGTTGGGGTCTGAACGATGGCGCGGATACGGAGTTGTTCATCCGGCGGCACGAAGAGATTGCGCGGGAAAACGGGAAGGTCGCTTATCTCGGCGAGTACGGGAAGCGCGCGGCCGACGCCGAGCGGGCCGTGGTGTTCGAAGGCTGGTTGAAGCGTACGGTGGATGTCGAGGCGTCGGCGGGCGCGATGTTGTGGCATCTGATTAACGACAGCAAAGGCGACAGCGAGGGCTATCAACTCTACTGCCCGCAACATTCGGTTTCGTGCGGGTTAATGCAAAGGTATTCCGAGAAGATGGAACTGGCGCCGGCGTTGGCGTCAGCGGCGAGTTTTCGTGCCGGTGCGGTGGCGGCGGGTTCGCTGGCGACGATGTTTTTGCCGCGCCCGTTGGACAATGCCGCGGGAATGCGGGTAACGGTGGGAGGACGCGACGCGACAGCGTTTTTGTTGTCGGCGGCGCAGATCAACTTTCTTGTGCCGGCGGAGACGCCGGATGGCGGCAGCGTGGTGCGCGTCATGCGCGGCGGCGACGTTGTGGCGAGCGCGGTGATGACAATCACGCGATCGGCGCCGGGTGTGTTCATGGTGGATGGGAAGGCGGTGGGGCAGGCGGTTGTTGTCGATGCGAGCGGAGCGCGGCGCGAGCAGTCTTTGTTTGATACACCGGTTGCGATTCCGCATGGCGCGTCGGCGGTGCTGGTGCTGTATGGGACGGGAGTGCGCGGAGCGAAAGGGTGGTCGGCGACCATTGGCGGACGGGAGGCGGGGGTGTTGTATTCGGGTCCGCAGGGCGAGTTCGCGGGGTTGGATCAGATCAACGTTGCCGTGCCGGAGGGCGTCACGGGTGTGGTGGATGTTATTGTGCGCGCGGATGGGGAATTGGCGAACGCAGTGAAAGTAACGCTTCGATAATGCCGTCTACGCAGCCGCGAGCGCCGCGACCCCGGCCGCAATGACGCACGCGCCGGCGATGCGCCGGGCCGATTGCGGCTCGCCGAGCAGGCGCGCGCCGAGCACCGTGCCGAGCACGATACTCAGTTCGCGCATCGGCGCGACGCGGTGGAGCGGGGCCATCTGCATTGCGCTCAACACGAAGATATAGGCGAGAGGGTTGAGCAGCGCGATCCAACACAGCGTGAAGGGATTGGCGCGCCACGCCTCGCGCCACTTGCCGCGCGCGACGGGCGCGAGAGTGATGGCGCGCGATGCATCGGTCGTCCATTCGATCATGATGGGCGCAAGACCGAGGCCGGAGATGGCGTATTTGTCCCAGAGGCTGTAGACGCCGATGATGACGCCGGTGGCGAGCCCCCAGAGGATCGCGGCGCGAGGGCCGCTGCCGAACTGCAGAAAGAAAAGCACGCCGCCCGAGATCATGGCGATGCCAATCCAGGCGGTCAACGGCGCTGATTCGTGTAGTACGAGCATCGCGCCGAGCGAGGCGACCAGCGGCCCGGCGCCGCGCGCGACGGGATAGACGAGCGACAGATCGCCGTGTTTATAGGCCTGCTGCAAACAGACGAAATAGATGAGTTGCCAGAAGCAGCTGCCGGCGAGCGAGTAGGCCTCGCGCGCGCCGAGGCGGGGCCAGGCTTCGGCGTAAGCGTAGAGCGCCCACGGGGCGAGCATCAGCGTGCCGATCGACGAGTAGAGCCACACGGTTTCCATACCGCCGCGGACGCGTTTGGCCAAAAGGTTCCAGGCCGCGTGGGTGACGGCGGCGGCGAGGACGAGCAGGATGGCCGTCAAGGGCATCCACCCATTGTCATTCACGGTATTCTAGGTAGCGGGAATCACATGTCCTCGCCCGACGTCACGCAACTGCTCCATCAATGGTCGAGCGGCAACCGCAACGCGCTCGATAGTCTTACCCCGGTGGTGTACGACGAACTGCGCCGGCTCGCCGCGATCTATCTAAGCCGCGAGCGGAGCGATCACACATTGCAGGCGACGGCGCTGGTGCATGAAGCCTACATGAAGCTGGTCGATCAGAAGAACGTACGGTGGCAGAACCGCGCGCACTTCTTCGGCATCGCGGCGCAAATGATCCGCCGGATTCTGGTCGATCACGCGCGCGGCGTACGCGCGGCCAAGCGGGGCGGCGGCGCGATGGCGCTTTCGCTCGATGAAGCGCTGGGCGTTTCCGAGAAGCGCGATCTGGAGATCGAAGCGTTGGACGACGCGCTCGAAGCGCTGGCGAAGATCGATCCGCAGCAGGCGCGTGTTGTGGAATTGCGGTTTTTCACGGGGCTGTCGATTGAAGAGACGGCCGAAGTGTTGGGGATATCGGACTCGACGGTGAAGCGGGATTGGGTCTCGGCGAAAGCCTGGCTGTTCCGCGAGCTGTCGCGGCGCAAGTCGGACGCATGACGGGCCCGACCGAGCAGGCGGAGCATGTGGCGCGCTGGCAGCGCGTGAAGCAGATCTTCGACCGCGCGCTGGAGCTGACGGGCGACGATTTGACGGCGCATTTGGACGCCGAGTGCGGTTCGGACACCGCGCTGCGCGAAGAGGTTTTGTCCCTGCTCGACGCCAACGACGACGCGGGCACGTTCCTGGAAGACGCGGCGGTCGATATTACGAAAGGCCCGGCGGCGGCGGCGGGGCGGCGGATCGGGCCGTATCAATTACAGTCGTTGCTGGGTCAGGGCGGGATGGGTGAGGTGTATCTATCGACGCGCGAGGTCGATGGATATCCGATGCAGGTGGCGCTTAAGTTGATCCGTCATTCGGCGATGACGCCGCGATCACTGCGGCGGTTCCGGCTGGAGCGCCAGATTCTGGCGCGGCTGCATCATTCGGGGATCACAAGTCTTCTCGACGGCGGGATCACCGAAGAGGGCGTGCCGTTTCTGGTGACGGAATTTGTGGACGGCACGGCGCTCGACAAGAGCCCCGTGCCGGAAGCGATGCCGCTGGCGCAAAGGCTGGAGATGTTCCTGGCGATTTGCGATGCGGTGAGTTTCGCGCACCGGCATCTGGTCGTCCACGGCGACTTGAAACCGGGCAACATTCTCGTCACCGCGGATGGAAAGATCAAGCTGCTGGATTTCGGTATTTCGCGGTTAATGCACTCCAGCGGCGATACAACCGAGCAGCGAACGGGCGGGACGACGCAGTTGGCGATGACGCCGGCATGGACGAGCCCGGAGCAGTTGATCGGTCAGCAGGCGATGACCGCCTCCGACGTGTATTCGTTGGGGCGCGTGTTGTATTTTCTGCTGTGCCGGCAATCGCCGATTCCTACCGAGCGCATGACGCCGATTCAGCTTCACGATGCGTTGAAGGAAACAACGCCACGGGCGCCGAGTAGTTGGGTGGATGACGGCGATGTCGAGGGCGATCTGGACAACATCGCGGCGAAGGCGTTGGAGTTCGAACCGGCGGACCGTTATCCGTCGGTGGATGCGCTGGCGGAAGATATCCGCGCGCATTTAACGTCGCGGCCGATTTCGGCGCGGCCGCACACGCGGCGGTACCGGCTGCAGAAGTTCGTGCGGCGGAACCGCGCGGGGGTGATCGGCGCGGCGGCGGTGTTGCTGGCGCTGGTCATCGGATTGGGCCTGGCGGTATGGCAGGCGCGCATCGCGCAGCGCAACTACGAGCGGGCCGAGCGGCGGTTTCAGGAGCTGCGGCGATTGGCTTCAAACCTGATCAGCGAAACCGACGACGCGCTGGCGCGGTTGCCCGGCGCGACGCCGGCGCGCGCGGCACTGGTGCGGAGTTCGCTTGAATATCTCGACGGCCTGGCGGATGAAGCCAAGGGCGATCCGCGGTTGCAAGAGGAGTTGGCAAACGCATACGAAAAGACCGGTGACGTACAAGGGCGGCCGGGCACACTGAACCTCGGCCAGATCACCGAGGCTCTGCAGAGTTATCGCAAGGCCGAGAGTATCCGGCGCGCCGTGCTCACGGCGCCGGCGTCCGATGCGGAGCGGGATCGCCGGGAAGAGGCGCTGGCGAATACGCTGATGCGCATTGGTTCGATATTGCGCGCCACGGGAGACGCGAAGGAGGCTTTGGATGCCGATCGAGGGGCGTTGGAGATGCGCCGCAAGCTGCTGGAGCGTTCGCCGAACAGCGTGCCTCGGCTGCGCAATGTCGCGTCGAGTCTGACGGCGGCGTCGACGACGCTATCGACGATGGGCGCGTTTCGCGGCGTGTTGGAGCTGCGCGGCGAGGCGTTGACGGTCTACGAGCAATTGGTGAAGACGAATCCGTCGAGCGAGGAAGACCGGCAAGGACTGGCGCTGGCGCACGTTCGTATGGGCAGCATCTTGGTGCACGAGAAAGAGTACGCGGACGCGATGAAGCATTACCACCAGCAGCTGGCGATTCAACAGCAGTTGCGGAGCGCGCACCCGGGGCAGGCGCAGTTCGAAATCGCGTTGTCGCAGTCGTATTTGCATCTGGGGAACGCCCAAAGGATCGCGGGCGACGCGAAGGGGGCGGTGCAGTCGCTGGCGGAGTCGCAACGGATTATCGAGCCGTTCGCGGCGGCGGATCCGAACGAGGTGCGGTCGCGGACATTGCTGGCGACGGCCAAGCATCGGCTTGCGCAGGCG
>VFZQ01000257.1 GCA_016871135.1 Acidobacteriota bacterium
GCGAGAGGATTTTTCGTCTCGACCGTGGGCCGAGACGAAGCCGTCATCCGCAACTACATTCGCAGCCAAGAAGCCGAAGATACCAGATTGGACCAGTTGAAACTGGACTACTGATGCGCCACCTTTGAGGTGGTGCTAAACCACGGGGCCGCGCCAGCGACCCCAACCAGCCGCTTTGAGCGGCTCACGAACGAAGGCCCCCGGCTCTGCCGGGGGATCGTTACTCGGCGCATCCGCCGGCGCGCTCAACGCCTGCGCCATCGCCGGCGGCATGTCCGCCGACGCCCTCGTCAAACTCTGGCTCTCCAGCGAATCCGCCGCAACGCTCAAGCTCCACTGCCCGCGCTACTTCCTCGACGGCTTCGCCGACACCACAATCCTCGAAGCCACTATCCGCGAGATGATGCGCAACTTCCGGCCGAAAAAGCAACTCGGCGTCGTCGTCAGCCAGGGCTGGAGTCTCCAACAAGTCCTGATCACCGAAAACATCACGCCCGACACGATCCTCGCCTCCTGCGCCATCCCGTTCGTCCTTCCTGCGAAACGCCTCGACGGCGTGCTCTCGGTTGACGGTGGTCTCCGCGATCCCTGCCCGACCTTCGTCGCGCGCCAGATGGGCGCGACCGAAATACTGGCCGTCAACGTCTGGACGCACCTGCCCTGGTGGTGGTTCGGCTGGGGCCGTGCGAAGCGCCAACGCACCGGCGCGATCATCGAGCCGCTCAAGAGGCTCGGGCCATTACGAACCAGCGCGATCTGGAGCACAGCCAACATCGAACGTTGGATCGAAGAAGGCCGTGCGGCGGCGCTCGCGCACTTTGCGCGACAATAGTCAGGAATGCCCACTTATCGTGTATTCCGCATGCGGGACCACGTGCGCCAGCACTTCCGCAACGCCCCGCACACGAGCGGCGAATCGGCCGCGAAACTCCGTGATTACATCGAAGGCGGCGCCGTCGACGCCGCCAATGTGTATGAGGCCTGGGAACTCCTCCGCGCCTCCGAAAGCCCGCTCGATGTCGGCGACCTCCTCGAAACCGAACTTGGCGCGCTGAAAATCTGCAAGTACGTCGGTTTCGAAGACGCCAAATGGGTCATCCCCGAAGTGAAGCCCGCCGATCCCGCGCCCGCCGAACAACCCGCCGAGGCGAGTACACTGTAGGTATGGAATCGAACGACGGCCCTTCATCGGGTCAATGTTCCAATCCGCACGCCGACCGGCCGTACGGAGCAGTTGCTTACATCGACGGACAACTCGGAGAGTTTCTGTTGAGCCTGCGTGGGGAGGCCGTGTGCGGCTGCGAACTCGCTTCGCATGTGTCGATTCTTCCGCCGCGCTCGATCACGGGTGACGAAGACGCCGCCGCGCGCTGGCTGCGCGAACATGCGGCGCGTTTAAATGCCTTCGAAGTGCGGCTCGGCGAAGTCACGCATTTCAAGAACAGCACCGTCATCTACATCTCGGTGACGCAGGGCAATCAAGAGCTGATAGACGCGCACGCGGCCCTGGATCAAGGGCCGTTTCGCTTTGATGAAAAGTTCAAGTACTCGCCGCACATTACCCTCGCGCAGGATTTCCCGGCGGAACAACTCGACGAGAAACTCGCACTGTGCCGCGCGCGCTGGGCGGGCTACGACGGCCCGCGCTCGTTTGGCGTCGAAACGCTCGTGTTCGTGAAGAGTGTAGCCAAGGAGTGTTGGGTCGATCTGGAATCGACCCATCTGGAAATGGCATCGACGCTCGATCAACGCTGAAGCGTCTTCTTCGCCGCCTCGCACGCAACTACGAACTCGTCCAGATACTCCGCACCTGTCGAGGTGCGGTAGAAGTGATACTGCCGCGCCGGATCGAAAGCGCGCTCCTTGAAGGCGTCCATCGGCGTGTAGTTGTACCAGTCCTCCAGACCGCGATACTTCCACGCGCCCTGATACTGCCGCAACGTGCCTCCGTCGAAGCGCGGGTCGAGCTTCGGTTCGGCGCCGCGCGGCGTCGATCCCACCAGGCAAACGAATTCGATCTCCGGCTGTGCTCGGTGCCAGCGCACGTAAGCGAGATCGCCAACAACAACAGTCTTCTGTAACTCCGGCCGAGGCCAGCCCTTCTTCGCGATCCACGCAAGCACTTCCGCCTCGGCTTTCAGCCCGGCCTGTTCTTCCTTCTCTTCCGCATCGTCGATCGCTTGAAACGGCGCGTCCTGATTCGGCAACGGCTGGTAGCTCGTCATTGCCGCCGTCAAAATCTCCACCGCCTTCTCCCGCGAAACGTCCTGTTGAAACGCGCGATAGGCAATCGACACCCGGCGCTTCGGATCGTCCGCTGCGACCAGCCACGACTTCCGTTCGTTCGCGTTCACCCGGTACATGCACTCGCCGACACGAACCGCTTCGCCGGCATTCAGCCACCGGATGTCCTCGCAGTGCTCGCCGGCTTCGTAAACCGCGTGCCGCGAGACACTCCTGCCTGCCCGCGTCACCGTGACAACCAGCGCCTCGCGCCACGGCGTCGACGAGCCCATCCACCGAAACGCCTCAAGAAACGAAAAGGAGCGGTAAAACCCGATGATCGCGTATTCGTTGCGCACGAATGCCGACGCCTTCCCCAGCGATGACGGCACGCTGATCTGTCCGAAGCCTTCTATTTTTTGTTGTGTTGTTTTGGGCCCGAACATTGCGCCACAGCTCAACTGCATTCCGGCGGCCAGAACCATCGCTCCGATTTGCCGCCAGTGCCGCATCACTCTCTCATGCGTACGCGCCAAGCCCAAATTGTCATCGGAATTGGAAAAGGCGCCTGTTGGTACAGGCGCCTTGTGAAGGTGAACAGCCGCGATGGCCGTCGGGGTGGGAGGGACGCTGTTGTCCACTCACCGGTCTCTGCATCTATAGGCGGAATCGCGCGCCAAACCGCATCATCAGCTGCGCACGCGCGTAATCAGGTACAGCCCGGCCAGAACGAATATGGCGTTCGGGCTCCACGCCGCCACCTCCGGCGCAAGTTGATTCAACATGCCGATCTGCTCGAACAAACTGTCGATCGCCAGATACCCAACCGCGATGACGAAACTGAATCCGACCGCCGCCATCGCGCCGCGATTGCCCACCCAGAACGAGAAAGGTACGGCGATCACCGCCAAAATCAACGCCGCCAGCGGCGCCGAAAACTTGCGGTGGTACTGCACGCGTAGCTTTACCGTATCGAAGCCGCTCTGGCCGAGTTCGGCGATGTATCCGGCGAGTTGATGATGGTTGAGCTGTTTGTCCTGTTTCACTTCCGGCAGGAAGTGCTCGGGCGTTTCGGCCAGTTCCGGGAACGCCGTCGCCTGCCACGTGTGGTACTCCTTCACGTTGTCGATGTCGCGCGACCAGCCGTCCTGAAACACCCACGTGTTGATGCCCGGCTGCCACTGCGCGCGTTCGGCGTGAATGTGGCGGCGCAGGCGGAAGCTCTTGCTGTCGAGGTCGTAGACATGGACTCCAGCCATCACCTTTTCCGCCGGATCGAAGTACTTGTAGTGATAGATGCGCGCGCCGCGGCCATAGACCCATTGGCGGTCGGGCCGCAAAAAAGTTCGCACCGCACGGCCTTTGATCTTGTTGCGCAGCGCGTCTTGAATCAGGTTGGCTTCGGGCACGACGTAATAGTCGAACGCGAAGAGCGCGCCGCTGATCCCCATGCTGGCGATTAGCACCGGCAGCGCCAGCCGGTAGACACTCACGCCGCACGCTTTGAACGCCGAGACTTCGTTCTGCTTACCGAGCACTGCGAAGGTGATCAACACCGCCACCATCACGCTCATGCCGGTGAAATCGAAGATCAACTTCGGCGTCAGGAAGAGGTGATAGGTCGCCACCTCGCGCATCGGAATGTTGTTGCGGACGATATCGCTGACCAGCTCGAAAAACGTGAAGAACTGCGTCAGCACAACGAAACTCGCCAGCCACACCGCGAAGTAGAAGAAGAACGTCTTCAACACGTAAGCGTCAAGCAGTTGCGGCGCCAGCCGGAACCACCGCGCGCCTTCCCGATGCGAAGCCGCCTTTTTTTCGCGATTCGCGAAGGACGAGAACAGTCCCACGATCCACGCCCGCGCCGCGCCCATGAAGTCGGAATCGCCCGGCGCCTCCAGGCGGATCAACAACACGATCGCCAGCGCCGCGAATGCCGCGTTCGGCGCCCACGCCGCGACCACCGGCGCTAGCTTGCCCTGCTTGGCCAGTCCCACCAGACTCACCTGCGCCATGAAGTAGAGAAAGGACAGAAACACCGTCATCACAAACGCCGACGACTTGCCGCCCTTGCGCGACGACACACCCAGCGGCAAGCCCAGCATCGCTAGCAGCACACACGCCGGGGGCAGCGAAAACCGCCGCTGTAATTCGATATCGGCTTCGATCGACTTCTTGGCTTCTTCACGCAACTCCGGTGTGTCCATGCCGGTGAAGCCCTTGGCCCGCTGTTCCTCGGCCGGTTTGGCTTCGAGTTTTTGATCGAGCAGCGGGAAACGTATGTCGAAGTATTGTCCCGCGTCCGCCCCCACCTCATGCGTCGCGCCGTCGAT
This sequence comes from Acidobacteriota bacterium, assembly GCA_016871135.1. Taxonomy (GTDB): domain Bacteria; phylum Acidobacteriota; class Terriglobia; order Bryobacterales; family Bryobacteraceae. Next base: position 4,560 of record VFZQ01000257.1, read on the forward strand.
CAGCCGCATCTGCAAACTGTTGCCGGTTGCGTCGGGCACGGCCACAGCCTCGCGCGCCATCGTGATGCGCGGCGCGTCGCCCGCGGCTTCCTGCGTGCCGCGCCGGCGTTGATCCGGCGGCGTCATGTCGGCGATGAACACGTTGCGCCAAACGATCACCGGCCCCGAAGGCGCATCGCCGACATAGATCGTTTTGTTGGGGAACTGTTCGGAAAACACCCGGGGCTGGACATCGGCCGTCATCTGCTCGCCCGCGATCCGGTTCAACACGCGAATCGATTCGCGGACCGCCCACGGATTCAGCCAGATCGAACAACCCGCGCATACCGCTAGCCCCAGGACGCCGAACAAAAGCACGGGCGCCATCAGCCGGCGGCTCGGCACGCCCGCCGCGCGCAACGCGATAATTTCCCCATCGCTCGACATGCGGCTGAGGCCGATCAATACGCCGACCAGCACGCCCACCGGAATCGTGAACACCAGCACCGACGGCAGCACGAGCGCGAACAAATATCCGATCGCCTCCGGCGGCGAGGACCCGCGCGCCAGCGGCTCGAACAACCGCTTCGCTTCGCGCAGAAACAAAACAAACGTGAACAGAAATGTTCCAACACCGGCGGCGGCGAACAACTCCCGGAATACCGAACGTCCCAGTAATCCCATCGTTTCGCTAGATACCCGAATCGAGCGGCGGCGGCGGCACGACCGGAGGCCGCGGCCGCTCTTCGCTCGGTCGCTCCAACTCCATTTCGTCAAACAGTAGCGAGGGGCGGGTGATCGAGGAGCCGACCACGTATCCGCCCGCGCCCATCAACGCCAATGGCGCCGTGTTGAGCAGGAATTCAAATGGCGCCGCGTCGTTGCCGGTGGCGACGATGTCGCGCAGCAGCCTCGTGTTGACGCCGCGGAACCGCACGCCGCGGATAGCCTCTTCGCGGCCGTCTGGATAAACGCGGAAAATCTCGAGCGGCAGCGAAACCACTTTGCCGCCTCCACCGCCCGAGCCCGCCAGCCGCCGCAGTTCGGTCGCACTTGCGCTCGATGGATAATCCAGACGCCGCACCACGATGCCATAGGGCTTGCGCCGCTGCGCGACGATGTCCATGAACTTCTTGCGCAACTCCTCGCGGCTCACCGATTCGCGCGCCGTGACGACAAGATTCGTCGGCACCGCGGCCGCATGGCCGAAAGCGCCCGGCAGCCTGCCGTGGCCGGTGGAACCCTCATGTCCGCGCACCGGTTGCCGTGTGTAGAGCAGCGTCTTCATCGTTCCTTTTTCGACAAGAACGACTTTTTGCGGCGGCACGCCTTGGAAGTCCACTTCGTTGTGACCGAACAACGGACGGCCATTGAACTTGGCATCGGGATCGTCGATGACGTCGAAGGTTTCCGGCAAAACCCGGCTGCCCAGCCGGCTCTCCAGATCGCTTGGCGGCATATTCACCGGACGGCCCGGCACCGAGACCGGATCGCGCATCGCCTGTAACTGCGAACCGAAAAGTTGGAAGAAAAGCTGCCCGGCCGCTTGCGATTCGAACAAAATCGGACCCGTATAGGCTTCGCCCAAGGCGGCGTCGGCGAGCGCGGTCACCTGCTTCGCCATCGCGTCGATCTCCCGTTTCATCTCCGCCTCGGGAGGCAGCGAATCGAGCGAAAACGCGTGGAAAAAGCGATGGTTGCGTACCGTCGAGCCATCGGCGGCGTACGCCTCCGCGCGTGCCCGGATCGAGACCACCGTCTCGGGCGCGCGTACCATCGAGCCTTCGGTGTTGGAAAGATAGAACGTCGACGAAGATTGTTCGACATCGACGCGGGATTCGAGAATCTTCGGATAGGCCGCGAACGTCTGCGAGAGACGTCGCGCTACGTCATTCCACTTCTTCTCATCCGGCTTTGGTTTCGCCGGCGGGAGGAGCTTGGTGACCTTCTCTTGCTTGGCGAAGTCGTTCAGCTTCTCCGAGAGAGTGACGTTCTGCAGCGCCGATTTCTTGAGAGTGAACTCCTGCACGGCGGACTTATACGCACGGTCGGTGGCCAACCACAGATCCTGCTGGATCTGCTGCCGGTTGTATTCGAGCGGCCAGCGGCCGTTGTCGAATCGCGCGCCGCGGACCTGGCCGGTAAACACGGCGTTCGAATTGTCGAATTCGTAGCTGCCGACACGCAGTTGAACCCGCGGAATCCGGTACGGCGAAACCACCGATTGAATCAGACCGCCAAGCGACGCGATGCATGTCATGTTGACCCCGTCTTCAACCGAGTATTCGATGAAGTACGGCGTTTCACCGGCGATTTTGAGCTGCATCGAGCGGCTCAACTCGGCCGCCATCGCTGCCAGGAACGGATCGTCGATTTTCTGCGCGCGCAACGCAGCGGCCGTTAGCGGCAAAGAGAGAAATACGCGGCGTTTCATTAAAGCCCTCCCTCCGAGCGCGGGCGCTGCAGCAGCGGCGGGCGTTCTTGCGAACGGTTCTTCCGCTGGATCTCGATCTCGCTTACCAATAACGCCGGGGACGCCGCCGACACGGGAACGCTGCCCGATTCGGCGCCGCAGTAGCCGTTGAACACCTCCGCGCGATCGGAGGTTGCGGCGATCTTGGCAAAGCTCGCCAGCGGCGTGCCGACGATGTCGGCGCCGCGAATGAGTTCATCAGGTCGGCCGTCGGCAAACACTTTGTAGACGACCAACGGAATCACGGTGAAGGCCTGCAATCCCTGGCGACCGGTCGTAGTAAATCCGCCTGTCACCGATTCGAAGTAG
>VFZQ01000258.1 GCA_016871135.1 Acidobacteriota bacterium
GACCGCTGAAACAGACACTTACCCCCAACCTCACCTTCTCGCCAACTCGGACCAAGCGGTAACTCCTTTACCTTCAACTCCGCTCCCGCTCACTCCGCGCTAATTTGGACAGCCGTGGTCGTGGACGACGCCACCTACATCCGGTCCCAAATTAGGGTCGCCTTACCCGGAAAGGACCCCGTGATCGGCGGACTTTCGCTCGGCGCCATCTCCGCACTCGCCGTGCTGAACGAGCAACCCAACGACTACGCTGGCTTGCTGGCTTGGGAAGGCTCGCTGGTGACCGCGGACCCGCTGGTCATCGCCCACAACACCGGTTTCTGCAACCAGTACAGCGCCATCGTCGCCGCCGGCATCGCGATCGACGATCAGAATCTGCCGTTCGTGAAGTTGCTGGCGATGCTGGCGCAGGCGGCGCCCAACGCTCCCTTCGCGCTGCCGGTTCCCGGTTTTCCGCCGGGCCTCACCAACAACCAGGCGTTTGTGTTGGTGCTCTCCACGCCGAATCCCATCGCGCCGTCGCCGCGCAACGGTTTCATTACCGCGGCCGGAGATTTCGCCAGCGGCCAGTTCTTCTTCTCGAACAAGAGCCGTCTCACCACCGCGATTTCCACGTTCAACGACGCAACCGCCAATCGCGTGAACCGAGACATGCATTGCACGCTAGCCGGTGTTGAGACCGCATTCACCTCCAAGCTCTCCAAGTTCAAGGGCCCCGTCATGATCATCAAAGGCGGCCAGGGATTCGGAACCATGATGGATGAACTGCCCGCCAAGCTGGGATCCACTTCGGTCACTGCCGTGGCGATTAACGCCTTCGCGCACATCGATCACATGGGGCACCCGGCGCACGCCGTGGGGCTCGAAGCTCCGATCCTGCTCTGGCTAAATTGGGTACTATGACGATGAGTGCAACGCTTTGCGCGCCCATGCAGACAGACAGCGACATCACGACGCTCCTTGGGCAATGGAAATCCGGCAACGAGAGGGCACGAGATCAACTCGTGCCGCTCTTGTATGCCGAACTCCACCGCATGGCGGATCGATACGTAAAGAAGGAGCGGTCATCGCAAACCCTCGACGCAACCGCTCTCGTTCACGACGCCTATCTTCGCCTGGTCGGCCAGAAGCTGCCTGACTGGGAAAGCCGCACCCACTTTTTCGCGATCGCCGCGAATCTGATGCGGCAGATTCTGGTCGAACGTTCGCGGCGATTCCAGAGTCGGAAGCGAGGCGGCGGCATTGAGAGCGTGACCTTCAACGAAGCGCTCAACCACGCGCCGGAGGCTGGCGGCTTCGTTTTGGATCTCGACATCGCCCTGCAGGCACTGGCCGAAGTGGACGAACGCAAGAGCAAAGTCATCGAGCTCCGGTTCTTCGCGGGGCTTACGGTCGAAGAGGTTGCCGAGACGCTCGGCATTTCAGTGGCAACAGTCGGGAGAGAACAACGAATGGCGGAAGCATGGCTCTATCGGGAAATGCAAAACGATCGTCGCTGACCAAGGCCCAGTGGGCGCTGGTCGATGAGTTGTTCGACGCTGCCTTGGGCGTCACGGGCGACCCGGGGGCCTGGCTCGCGTCGGCGTGTCCGGACGACGCCGACGTACGCGCCGAAGTTCTCTCTCTCATCCAAAGCGATCTCGTTGCGCGCGGCGGATTCGGCGACAAGCAAATCGGACCCGCGCTCGCCGCCGTCGCTGGAGCGCGGGAGCCGCAATCGCCCTCGCGCGTCGGGCCTTACCGAATCATGCGCGAGCTGGGCCAAGGCGGGATGGGCACCGTTTACCTCGCCGAACGCGACGACAAGGAATACAAGACGCAAGTCGCCATTAAACTTGTGCGCCGCGGTCTCGACACCGACATCATCCTCAGCCGCTTCTACCGGGAGCGTCAAACGCTGGCGCTCTTGCAGCATCCGCACATCGCGCGCCTACTCGACGGCGGTACAACGCCCGAAGGCGCGCCGTTCATCGTTATGGAATACATCGAGGGCTCTCGGATCACTGACTATTGCCGTGATCGCGCCCTCGACGTTCATCAGCGCCTCGCGCTTTTCCTGAACGTCTGCAAAGCGGTCGATTACGCCCACCGCCATCTCGTCGTCCATCGCGATTTGAAGCCCGGCAACATCATGGTGAATCAGGCCGGCGAAGTGAAGCTGCTCGACTTCGGTATCTGCAAGTTGCTCCACGCCGACGCCGAAGCGCCCGAGGTCGACGAAACGGTCGAGGTCGGCCCGCGTCCGCTCACCCCCGATTACGCCAGCCCCGAACAGATCAGGGGCGATCCCATTACGGTTTGCTCCGATGTCTATTCGCTCGCGGCCGTTCTCTACGACCTGCTCACCGGTGTCAAGCCGCACCGCATCGAACAGTTCGCGCCCGAGGGCATCGAGCGCGCGATTTGCGAAACCGAGATCATCCGGCCCAGCCTCGCGGCCCAGTCGAAAGATGTCGCGCGTCAGTTGGAAGGCGACCTCGACAACATTCTGCTCTACGCGTTGCGCAAGGATCCCGCGCGCCGCTACGAGTCGGTGGAACAGTTCAGCGAAGACATTCGCCGCCATTTGACCTACCAGCCTGTGGCCGCGCGCCCGGACACGATTTCGTACCGTGCCGGCAAATTCCTGCGCCGCCGCCGCGGTTTTGTCCTCGCCGCCACCGCGGTCGTTTTGTCGTTATCGGCGGGGATGGCGATGGCGCTGCGTTCGGCGCGCATCGCCCAGGAAAATCTGCGCATGGTCCGGCAGCTTTCCAATTCGGTCGTCTTCGAAGTCTACGATTCCCTCCGCGATATCTCCGGCGCGACAAAGGCGCGCGAACTTGTTGTCAAGACTGGGCTTCGATACCTGGATACGCTGCACCGGAATGCGAGCGGCGATCGCGAGCTGCAAATGGAACTCGCCGGCGCGTATCTGCGAATCGGCGAAGCACAGGGCAACGTCATGAGCGCCAATCTCGGCGACACCGCCGGCGCGCTGGCCAGTTATCGCAAGGCGCTCGCTCTGGCCGAGGACGTGTTGCGCGCGCAGCCTGGCAACGCCGATGCCGGACTCAATCAGGTTGCGTTGTACCAGCGAATCGGCAAGATCGAAGCCTACACCAGTGGCGCCGCGGTGGCGATCCCTACATTGGAAAAGGCGGCTAGTCTCGCCGAAGATTTGGTGCGCCGGAATCCCGATCGTTACCGCATCGGCCAGGAACTGGGCGAGGTCTACAACGCCCTCGGTTCGACCCGCCTTAGAGCTAACCTGCCTCAACCCGCCAAGGAGGCCTATTCGAAATCTCGGACCTTGTTGGAGCGCCTGCTAGAACTTTCGCCCGGCGATGAAAACGGCACGGATCGCCTGACCGCTGCCTACTCGGGATTAGGGCAGTGCGAAGCGCAGTTGGGTCAATTCAAGGAAGCGCTGGCTACCTACCAAATGGCGGTGCTTCGGCGGGAAGAGTCCGCGCGCCGGCATCCGCATAGCGCCAGCCATCAACGGAACCTGATGCTCACTCTTTCCCACATTGGAGACGTCCAGGGAAGTCCGGGCTCGCCCAATCTGGGCGACATGGCCGGCGCGCGAGCCACCTTTCAGCGAATCGTCGAGATTGCCCGCCGGCTGCATGTCGAGGACCCCGCCGATCAGCGCGCCAAAAGCGACTACGGGATCGCGATGCTCCGCTTGGCCAATGCGATGGAAGAGCGCAGCAGGGAGCGGATCGAGATCCTCGATAAGTCGATACAGTTGTTGGGCGAGACAACGAAGGCGAACCCGGCGAACAGAGCCGATCGCGCCGAACTTGTCCGCGCACTGCTCTTCCTCGGAATCTCTCGCAACGCCACCGGCGATTCCGCCGCGGCCCTGCGGGCGTATCGCGACGGTATGCGGCTCAACGCGCCGCTGCTGGCCAAGGACACCGGCCGCTCGGCGATGGATTCTATTCTGCTGACGGCCAATGCCGGCGAAATCCACGCCGCTCGCGGCGAACGCGCCGAGAGCGCGGCGCTTGTTTCCAGCCTGTTGGAACTCGCCGCCGCCGATGGGCCGTACGGTAAGGGGAGGCCGCCGGCCGTCCAAGTGGCGATTACCGCGCGCGCGAACGCGCATATCGGTAGGATCTATAACACTCTCGCCCAAAAAGCCGAAGCCCGCCGGCATCTCATCATCAGCCGCGACGCCTATGGCGAACTCGAAAGAAAGGGCGCGCTGACCGGTGCGCAACGTAAATCCCTAGAGCAAGTGGAGCGGTTGCTCGGCGGGACGCCGCGATGACCCAGCGCGAAAAACAGCTCGTGCGAACGAGCTTTCAGGAAATCTGCGAAGTCGCGATCCCGGTCGCGCGGCTTTTCTATGGAAGGCTGCTCGATTTGGAGCCGTCGTTGCGCCCCATGTTTCGCGAGGATTTCCAGAAGCAGTCGGCGAAGTTGATGGATATGCTCACGGCCGTAGTGGACAACATCGAGGATCTGGAAAAACTGAACCCCGTGCTGCGGGAAATGGGCCTGCGCCATGCCGGTTACGGAGTCCTGCCGCGCCACTACGTACTTGTTGAAAAAGCGTTGCTGTGGGCGCTCGCGCACGCACTTGAATCCGGCTTTCATGCCGAAGTGCGCGCGGCGTGGCATGGCGTCCTCGCCCGCGTGAGTGCAGCGATGCTGGCCGGGGTGGCGGACCGCGACATGGTTTAGGAACGTTGATCGTCTGGCATAGATCGATCCTGCGCCGCCTCCAAGCGGAACTGCCACGCGGCCTGCGCGCCTCTATGGCGCGCCGGTAGTCGGTAGGCCCAGAGCCCAGGCGATCAATATCGCTGGGCCAGCCGCTACCGCGCCATGCGGCAACGACATAGCATCTTTACTATCGAGCGTCACTCGGTCCTTGCCGGCGATGCCTCGGATATTCTGCCAAGTCTGTTTGAGCCGTCCCTTGGCGACGATCGCGATCAACGCCACCACGCCACCCAAAATACCCGTGAGGATCATGAGCACAAACCAGTTCATCGTGCCGAGCAGCGCTCCATAGGCGCCCATTAATTTCACGTCGCCCCCGCCGCGGGCGTTGAGCACGAAGAAGATGAAGTACACGCCGAAGCCCACGGCGAGGCCAATTAGTCCGGCCTTCAATGACGGCCATCCGCCCGTGTACCAACGCGCCGCCAGCGCAAGCGCGGTCATGGGAAGCGTCAACCAATTGGGTATCGTGCGATTGTGCATATCCGTCGCGGCCGATAGAATCGCCAGGACGAAAACGCCCCAGCGCAAGATTTCGGGAACCGTATCCATTTATTCCGTTCCAGGCGGACGGCGCTTGTGCCAATCCGACTTCTCCTGATATCGCGCGCCGACGGTCAGCACGAGGCTGTCTTGAAATGGCCGGCTGACGATACTCATGCCCAGCGGCATTCCCTGCACGAATCCGCAGGGCAGCGACAGCGCGGGCAAGCCCGCCAAATTTCCTGCGGCGCTCAAATCGCGCAGCCCGCGGTTTTTCATCGTCACGCCTTCGCGCGTAATTCCAGCGGGTTTGTCGAGCGGATCGGTCAACTTCGAGGCGATGTTGATGCGGCTCGGCGCAAGCAGCACATCGACATCCTCGAACAACTTGCGGAACATCTCCTGCGCCAGCGCGCGCACGCGCATCGCTTTCAAGTAGTCGCGCGCGCTGTAGTCGAATGACGCCTTCAATCCTTGAATCTGATTCTGATCGGCGAGTTGATCGACCTTGCCGCTGGCGATCAACTCCTCGAAGATCGACGATGCCTCGCAAGCGATAATGGTCGACGCCGCGGCGCTGTACGGCATCTCGGGCAGCGCGACCTCCTTCATCGGGAAGCCCAATTGCCGGAAGGCTTCGTAGGTCGCGGTAAACGTCTTGCGGACCTCTTCGTCGACGATGAGATCCAAGTCCTGGGGCGCGAAACCGATGCGGATTTCCGTGTTCGGCCTGATGAATTGCGGTGCGTAGTAGAAGCTCTTGCCGGCCGAACCGGGGTCGGCGCTGTCACTGCCCGCGATCGCCTGCAGTACGATGCCGCAATCGGCGGCGCTTCGGCACATTGGGCCGATTTTATCGAGCGTCCATGACAGCGCCATCGCGCCGTGACGGCTGACGAGTCCATATGTCGGCCGATGACCCGTCACGCCGCAATACGCCGCCGGCGTTAGGATTGACCCCCATGTTTCCGAACCGAGCGCATACGGCACCAAGCCCGCGGCGACGGCCGAGCCCGACCCGCTCGACGAACCGCCGCTCCAGCGCGTGACGTCCCACGGATTCAGGCCGGGGCCGGTGAGCGACGCAGCGGGAAATCGATATCCGCCGCCGCCGGCGAGTTCCACCATGCCGAGCTTGCCCACACAAATCGCACCGAGCTTATCGAGCCGCAAGATCGCCGTTGCGTGGTCTTCGAACTTCTGATTCTCGAAAGGCTTCGCGCCCCAGCGAGTGGGCTCGCCGCCGAAGCTCAACAGATCCTTGGCGCCGTAAGGCACGCCCTGCAATGGCCCGCGCGTGCGGCCGCGCTTGAGTTCCTTATCGATCTCCTTGGCGCGTTTGACGGCGATCTTCGTGAGCGGATGCGCGAGCGCGTTGTACTTCGGCCCCAGCTTTTCCAGCCGTTCGGCCGCGGCCTTTGTCAGGGCTTCGCAGTCGAACTCCTTGGCGATCAGCTTTGCGTTGATTTCGCGAACCGAGAGCCAGAATGTATCTGGGCTAATAGGCTTTGAAGACAAAGGCCGGCTCCGTCGAAATGGGGATGGCGAACTTGGCCAGTTCGCTGGAATTCGTTTTAACGCGCTCTTTTGCGGCGGTGAGATCTTCGGCCGCCGTCGTTGTGTTTGTTTGGCTCGCGGCCGGGGGCGCGGCGAGCAGGAACCAAGCGAGATCGCGTCTTCGCATATAAGCCAATGGTAGAACGAACTTAGTGTCCGTTGAGCGACTCGAGCGCGGCGCGTTCCATGACGGCGCGCGGCGCGTTCTCGCCGGTGAAGATCTCAAACTGGCGCGCGGCTTGTTCGAGAAACATCGCCAGACCGTCAATCGTTTGGCATCCCTGCGCTTTGGCGCGCCGCAGCAGCGCGGTTTCGCGCGGGTTGTAGACCATGTCGAAGACAAGCTCGCCGGGAATTTTGTTGTCGAAAAAACACTCATCGACATTGGGCCACATGCCCATCGGCGTGCAGTGAACGACGATATCGAACTTGCGCGCGTTGGCCTGTTCGCGCGAAAGCGGCTCGCCGTTGCAGATCCGCGACAACGCGCGGACTCGATCGAGGTTACGGCCGACCAAGCTGATCTTCGCGCCCGCGTCGGCCAGCGCGAATGCTGCCCCG
>VFZQ01000259.1 GCA_016871135.1 Acidobacteriota bacterium
AAAAGCGCGGGATCTTGGCGCTTTGAACCATCTGCGGAACAAGGTCGCCCCAGATGAGCGCCTGTTCGCGGCTGGGCACGAGGAAATTCTGTTCGGCTTCGGCGAGCGCATACGGCAGGCCCGCGAGCGATCCGACTAGACGTCCACCCGCATTGGCGGGCCAGCCGGAGCCCACGACTTCGGTCTGCTTCCACGTTTGCTGCGAACCTTGCAAACCGAGGAAATCATGGCTTCTTACGAACACCGGATTTGTGAACAGAATCTGCGCGCCGGGCGGTGCGTAGTGGGCGTACATCAATCCGACGAGCGTGTCGCGAAGCAGGGGGGCGAGCGCGGCCTTCACGTCGCCGAGTTTAGCGGCGTCGTTGCCGGCGCGTTCGACCATGGAGCGCAGGTTGAGCTTCCGTTGGAATTCGATGTGTCGTTCGCTCCAATAGCCGAAAAGCAGCGCGTTCTTTTCGACGCCGCTCAGGCCCGCGCGCGGCAGTTGCAATTCCGAGAGGCGCCCCGAGACGCGGGTGACAATGCCGGGATCGAGCTTGGCGCCTTTGCCCAGCTCGTCGAGATGCGTGGCGAGATCGCCAAGCGCCTTGAGCGATATGACTCGCTGGGCTTCGAGCACGCGAATGGTATCCTGCACCATCTGCGTATGGCTGTCGGCGTCTTCCGGGTTGACGGCGCCGGCAAGCAGATCGATCATGCGGTCATGGGGGTTAGCGTTAGCGGGTGTCTTGGCGGCTTTGAGGAGCGTCTGCACGCCGGACCAGCCGGCTTCGAAAATCTCGCGCGAACCCTTGGCTTTCGCGAAAGGCGAGACAACGGCCGAAAGTGTTGCGTCCGCATCGGCGTCGGAGATGGCGCGCTGGCGGACGAACGCCTGCCAGACGCCGACGAGGCCTTGCATCATGCCGGCGGCGTCGGAGCGAACGCCCTGGTCGCGAATGGCCGTAATCGCGGCGATGGTGTCGAGATAGCCGAGGATCGTGGCGTCGCTGAGCGCGCCGGTTTCGTTGAGGATGGAGTACTGCGAACTGTGAAACCGGAACTCGCGGGCGAGGCGGTCGACGGTGGCGGCGTCGAGCGGTTTGGCGCGGCGGCGGTCCATGTCGCTAACCGCCATGAAGATTTTCAGCGGCTCGTTTTCAACCGCTTTTCGGCACAGGGCGAAAAGCGCTTCGAGCACGTCGTCGGCCTCTTTCCAACCGGTGGCGGCCTTGGTTAGCTTACCGTCATACTTGCCGTGCGGATGTTTGATGAACAGCTGCTTCCAGACTTCGACGTTGCCGGGGATATGGGGCTTGCCATCGGAGGCGACGCGAAGGCGGGACGTGAGAAGCAGCAGATCGGTGTTCGCGCGAAAAACGGGGCGGGCCGGGCCAGGGCTGGTGACTTTGCCCCGCACGCCGTTATAGAAGCGTTTAAGGCGGTCGGGTTGAGTCAGATAATCCTGCACGGGACCGCTGATGCGCGAAAGCGAATCGAAGTAGCTGGCGAGCCATCCGTCATCCTTGGAGGTGAGTTTGTCGAAGAAGGCCGGTGCGTCGGAAACGGGCGCGCCGGCGAGTTCGGCCCACATTGCCTCGGACTTGGCGCCGCCGGGAACGATGGCCTTTCCGTCCTTGATGGTGTACATGCCGCCAAAGAAGTCGAGCACGTGGGAAAACGCCTTGAGTTTCAGCACCGGAATACCGGCCTTGAGTTTACCGGCGAGTTCACGGTCCAACTTCGACATGCCGAGGTAGAGACGGCACAGTTGGGGATCGGCGATGTACTGATCGATAAACTCGCCGCTCTGTTTTTCGCGCGCGCCAAGCCAGTATTCGGTGCCGTAGAGGATCGGGACCTTGGTGGGCTCGAACGCGTATTCGAAGAGGCGGTTGGCGCGAAGGGCGTTTTCGAGTTCGGCGAGCGGGAAGCCGGAATCAATGGTCAGAAACGCGCGCGAGGCGTTGACCGTCTCCAGCACGACTTCAGCGCCACAGCCGCCGCGCATGCGATAGCCGAGCGCGCGGAGAAGATCGGCGGCGACTGGAGACTCGCATTGTTCGACTCGGATTTTCTTAGCTTCTCCGGCGATCTTGGACAACTCGCGGGCTTGGGAGAGATAACGCACCACGAGCTTGAGGTATTCGGTTTGCTCCAGGCCCTCATTGCTGTTGGCGGCCTGATAGCCGTTAGTAACGATATTGCGCGCCAGAGCGGGGAGGATGTCTTCGGCGGGGAGATCGGGCGAAAGCGCCGCCATGCGGGAGAAGGAGCGGATGGGGCCGGGAATTTCGACGGTCTGGAAGTCGGCGCCGAGTTCGGATTTCGGAACGGGCACTTCGGCGGCCGAGCCGCCGGCGGCCCTATAAATCGCCATGTGTTTTTGGGCGGCGGAGGTGTCGCCGGCGAGCATGTCGAGGACAACAAGGCGCTTTGCAAATTTGCCGCGCTCGGCGGAGTTGTTGCGCTCCAGGATTGTAATGAGCCGGGAAAGAACTTCGCGCGTCGAGGGATCGCCATGGCGATCCAGAAACTCGGCGGCGATGGTGAGAACGACGGCGTCGTTGGGCGCGTCTTTCACGGCGGCCATCAGCATCGCTCGCGCGGCGCCGGTTTGGCCTTTCTCTTCCATTTGTCGAGCGCGATTGGCAATCTCCTGCGCGCTCAAGACACCGAAACAACCCATCAAACAAAAAGTAAGAAGGAATCGCATGTTAAAGACCGTCCCCGAGTACGGTGCTCGTAGTCTACCACTGCTCGCGTCACGAGTTCAGGCCCCCCCTTTGGGGCCGATGAAAAGTTAACAAAAAAAACCGGGAATCGAGTGGGGCTCGATTCCCGGTGAGGGAGTGCGCAACAACATTTTTGACCGCGCATATCGGACTGTTGCCCGTGCGCGGGGATCGCTAGTGAACGAGTTGCTCGCCCGTACCGGCGCCGGCCGAGGAGAACGGATCGGCGATACGCGGACGGTCGGGAACGACGAGTGCCTGGTAGCCTTGCGCTAGATTCTTGCTGCCGAAGTCGCTGATGAAGGCGTAACCGTGGGCGAATTGGAAGTCGCAGTTAACCATCATGTAGCCTTGGAAGCCGGGTCTGGCGCCGGACACCGTGAACGTCCATTGCTCGCCGCCTTGCAGCGCCGGCGAGGGGAGCGGTGGGAACTGTGCCTGCGTCGTCGCGTTAAAGGGGGTTGGGAAGAATGTAGCTGTGCAACGCCCGTTTTGCGCCGCGGTGCTGAGCGTATCGCGTGAAGTATTGCTAACCGCGATGCCGGTATCGAAGCCGGCCTGGTTGGTGATGAACTGGAAGAGAAGGGAGGTGCGGCAGGCGTTGATGGCGATCAACGGAACGGGTCCGGTGAGACCGGCGAAACGCGAGATAGGATCGGCGCCGGTACCTACCGTCACCGTCGACTGCGGGCCGAATCCGCCGTTCACGGCGATCAAGGAAGCCGAGGGCTGAGTTCCCGCGCCGTAAGCAATCACGACGGCAAAGGCTACCGTTTCACCGGCGTTGACATCCGTTTCTAGAACTTCCCAGGAGACTTCTCCGGAAGCGGGCACCAACTTCAGGCCGCCGTCCAACTGGTTGTCCGCCGCAAGCGGGGTAAATGGCGCTCCGGGCGTTGCTGTGAGCCTCGCTTTGGTTGTCGGGGCGCCGGTCGCGTCCAGGGTGCTACCCGAAGCCAGTTCGCGAGTGCCGACGTAGACTCTGGTGCCGGCCGGAATGTTGGTGAAGACCGCGCGCAGGGTGGTTCCGCTATCCGCGAATCCGACACGGTTGAATCCGTTTGTGGCCGGGAGCGCGGGGTTCGTGAACCCGGATTCGGTGTTGTAGTAGACGATTGGATTGTCTTGGGAGAACGAGGCTTGGGGTTCGGCGGCCGACGTTCCCAGCGTGCGGCGCTTAAATGCGTTCGCGAAACCTTCTGAGAATTTAATGGTCATCGTACGGCCGCCTGGAGTCGAATAGGCGGATGCGGCGGCGTTGCCGGCGAGATCGATGTTATAAGCCGTGCAGGCGGTCAAGCTGATTGGCCCCGCCAACGCGGCATCATTGGCGCCACGAGCTTCGAACGTGATGCCGGCGCGGGCATTCGCGATGGTCTGCTGCGGGTTGTTCAAAGTCTGAACCTGCGCGCCCGATAGCGAGATAAAGACAAGCGCGGGGCCGTTGGGCGGCAACGTGCTGGCGTTCAAACGAACATTGCGGACGCGAAGAATACGGTCGGCGTTCGGGCCGGGCGGGTTCACCGGAATGTTCTGCCACGAAAGCGAGTTGAATCCGTCGTAGCGCGATTGAATGATGTTGTCGGTGTTGTTGCACACGGGGGTAAGGCAGGGGCGCTGATCGGCGGCAGCCGGAGTGTCGATGATCAGAACCGCCTCGGTGAGTCCGGGGCCGCCAGGGCTGGCGGGGACGAGTACGCGGCTGGTGACGCCGGTATTGAAGAACATGTTCAGGTTTATGGTTGGGAACGCGCCGGAAGTCACGGGCGTACCTCCCCGGCACGTAATTACGACGTCTCCGGCGAGTTCGGACAAGCCGTTGGACCGCAGGAAAGTCGGGTTAGGCGCGCTGGCGACGCAGGTCATCTGCGCGACGGCCGCCGGATTGGCAACAAGGGCGACAAAGGCCGCAAGTAGAAGAGATCGAAGTTTCATTCATCCTCCCAAATCGTGCGAACGTGGGACGCACGGGTACACCTCCACTATATGCCAAAACATTTTGAAACCAAAATGTTTTGTTGAAGGCGGGCGCAAAATGCAAAACCCGCGCCGGTGGGGGCGCGGGTTTCGCGGCGTTGTTGGAGTAGTTTAGTTTGTCAGACGGAGGATGTCGGACAAGATACGGGAGTAGGCCAGATTCAACTGCGACGAATTCGAGGCGTAGGCGTAGACGCCATGTTCTTTCGTGTCGTCATAGATGCTTGAACCAAGGTCGTTGGCCATGCGTTTGAGCAGGTCGTCGTCGACGCCGCCGTTGCCGTCGAGTCCGATTGTGTAGGTTACGACGTTGAGGGTTGTGTTGTTGCGAATCGTGGCGGCGGCGTTGTCGGCGAGGTTCATGCCGACGCGTGTGACGTTGATCGGCATATCGGGTCGAATTTTGTTGTAGTAGGGATGGCCGGAACTGAACAGTGTCAACGACTTGTAACCAGTGGTGGCTAGGCCGTTGACGTTAGTGGCCGGGATAAACGCGACATCGCGGCGGGCGCGGCGCTGATCTCCGGCGAATGCGCAGCCGTTCGAGATAGAGGAACTGACCATCGGGTCGGACGTTGAGAACGAAGTGGCGACCGGGTTGACCAGTCCGTTCGTGTCGCCGGTCGTGGCAGAAACACTGCCGCCCGTCATGGCGCCGGTTTTGCCGGCGAAGGTTCCCCAACTCGCGTGGGAGGCCGCGTAGCCGTTGTCGTCGACGCAACTGCTCTTGGAGATCGTGCACTGGCTGCTCGTGCTGGTACAGTTCAGGCCGTTGGCGCCGTAGCGGGTGTCCGAGACCGTCTTAATCGGAAACTTAGCCGTGAATGCGGTGGGCATGCCATCAGTGAAGAAGACGATGATGTTCAAGGCCAGCGGCTCATTGATCGCCTGGAGCATCTGGTAGACGTTCCAATAAGCGTTCGAAGTGTTGGTCCAACCGGCGCAAGTAACGGAATTGATCTTACTGTTGACCGAGTTGGAGGGGTTCTGGAAATCCTTGGTCGGCGTATACGCATTGTAGACGGCGGCGCCGAACGTAACCAATCCGATGCGGTCGCGCTGGTTAACAAACTGATTGGTGAAGTTCTTGGAAGAGTTAATCATATCGGTGCAGGGCTGTCCCTGCATCGAACCCGAGCGGTCAAGCACAAGGGCCAGATTAACGTCGCGGCGGACGGCGGTGCCCGCGCCGCCGGCCAACGCAGTATTGCCGCCGAGAATCTTCATGAAATAGACGGGGGCGCTGCCGGTGGCGGTGCTGAAGACGCGGAGCGTATTCATGTTCAACTGCGTAACCTGGATGTTGACCGCGGGCGTGGCGACGCCCAAATAGTTATTTGGGAAGTTGGCGTTGAAGTAGACCTGACCGCGCGCGGTGGCGTTGCCGATCTGTTCGGCGAGAGTCTGGCCGAGGTTCAGGTTGCGTGCCGTGGCTAGCGAAGCCGCGTCGCAGGCCGCCGACATGCGGGCGCGAATCAGGTAAAGCAAACCCGCATCGATTGCCAGCCCGACGGCGGGAATCGTGAAGAGCAGCATCATCGCCGTGAGAATGACGGCGATACCACGTTCGCGCGCTTCGCGGCGGCGCGTGACGTGAGGCCTCGGGCCAGAACTAGAAAATGTTGCGTTGATAGACATAGGTACCTCCTCTGTATCCGGGTAGATCGATTTCGGGCGTGTTGAAATATGCCTCGGAGATGTGGGCGACTTCGCCCGGATTGAGCGACATCACGCTGGCAAAGTTGTCGGCCCTGGCGCTGGCCTGGTTGAGATAGTTGGTCGCCGTGATTTCGCCGTTGGACTGCAGGATGCCGGCGCTCGGCGAGCCGTACGGTGACGTGTAGACGGAGTTGTTGCCGACCGTGACCCGCTTCACCACGACATTGCGATTGTAGTTGGGGCAATTGGCGGGTGTCAGACCGATCAGAGCGCACTCGTTCGTGCCGATGTACATGACCTTGGTGAGTACTACTACGCCGTTACCGCCAGTATTGGTCATGCCCATCCCGTTGGCGATGCGAAGCAGCATGTTACGGTTTGTAATGTTCGTGAAATCGACGTAGCGCATGAACATGGCGCCGGCGTCGCGGGAGACCACGCTGGCCTGTACCGTCTTGGTTAGGCTCATGCCGATCGAAAACGTTCCGAACAGCAGGGGCACGAGAAACACGGAGACGAGGGCGAATTCAACGACCGCGTTGCCCCCTTGCTTTTCTTTTCTCCATTTCGAATTGGCTAACGGCATGGTGTTGCTACCCCTGGTCCTAATCCTTCTGTTTTGTCCATCGCATAAACGTTGACGACGAATGGCGAAGCGGTGCGCCAAAGCGGTGCAATCCAGCTCCACTGATAGCCCTCGACGCCGATTTCAACCAAGTTGCCGGGCTGGTTGCTGTTCACTCCGTTAACCTCGACCAAGGTGACGGGATTGTAGAAACGAACCTTGATCTTGTTGTCGTGAATTGGGTTGCTGAGAAATCCGACGGAGTTGTCCTTCACGATCTGCTTGATCGAAGCGTCCTGACACATCCCCGGCAGCGTCTGGTAGGTGACGGCGTACCGGACGCCCTGTCGGACCGCAA
>VFZQ01000260.1 GCA_016871135.1 Acidobacteriota bacterium
CCGCCTATCGCGGCGCCACCGGTGACATCAGTTTCGGCGACTCTCTGTTGATCACTCCATCCAGCCGCGTCGAGTTCAGCGGCACGCTAAATCAAACGCTGCGCGTAAAAGCGAATCTCACAAGCCTTGACGATCTCCGCGCGCTGGGTGTCGACGACCCCCTCGCAGTGCGGATCGATGGCGGCACGGTCGAGTTTGCCGGCACTGTGTCTGGCACCGCACGCGAGCCGCTCGCCGCGGGCCAACTGCGCGCGACCAATGTCGTCTATGAAAAGTCAAAGTTCGATTCCGTTACCGCCGCGCTGATCGCTTCGCCGAGCAAACTGACCCTCACGCGTGTAACGGCCGCACAAGGTGCGGCCAACGTGAGCGGTACCGCGACGCTCACTCTCGCCGATTGGCGCGCGAACCAATCGAGCACGATCGACGCCCGCGTCGACGCCCGCGGCGTCAATCTCTCCGCGGTTCGCGAACAAATCGGTATTGAAGAGCGCATCGACGGTCTGGTCAACGCATCGATCCGGCTGACCGGATCCGTCGAGGATCCGCGCGGTGACATCGACGCCGATTGGTTCCGGCCGGCCTGGCGGGGCGAGGCCATCGACAGGCTGCGATTCAAGGCCGCTTACGACGGCAGCCGAGTCAATGTCTCGGAGTTCGAAGCCACGCGCGGCGCGGCGAAGCTGAACGGCAAAGGATTCTATGTCCGGAACGGCGCCGCTACAGTCGACTTCGCGCTGGCCGGTCTGGATCTGGCAACCGTTCCACAGGTGCAATCGATTCGCTCCGGAGTTCGCGCGGCCGTGCAGGCAAGCGGCAGAGTTACCGCGCAACTCGCCGGAAAAGAGTGGCAGGTGCGCGCCGCCGAAGCGCGCGGCGGATTGTCGAACATTGTCATCGATGGTGAGTCCTTCGGAGAGTTGCGCCTCAATGCCACCACGCGCGCCAACGATTTGAGCGTCGCCATAGATGGGACGCTTGCCGGCGCCGCCATTCGCGGCACGTCGGCCTGGAAGCTCGAAGCGGGCTACCCCGGCAGTGCGCGCATGGAGTTCGGCCAACTTCCGTTTCGTGTCTTTCAATCGCTGCGGCCCGCCAAGGTAGCGGCTGAAGAGTGGCCGTTTACCGGAGGCTTCCGCGGCAGTGTCGACTTCCGCGGTCCGTTACTCGATGTCGACAAGTGGCGCGTTGCCGTCGCGCTGCCCGAACTGTTCGCGCGCACCACGCGTGGCGGTGCGGCGGCCGGTTTCGAACTTCGCAACGACGGACCGGTCGTCTTTTCCGCCGAAGGGCGCACGATTCAGATTCGCGGCGCGCGCTTCGTCGGACAGGATACGAACCTTTCTGTCGGCGGGACGTTCTCGCTGGCGGAAAAGCGTCCGTGGGATCTGCGCGTCAACGGGCGCGTTAACTTAGCGGGCTTGCGAGCCTACAGCCAGGACTTCGTGGCCACCGGTGTTGCGACCATGCAGACCAGCGTCCGCGGCGAACTCGCCAGCCCTCAGGTGTTCGGATCGCTGGAACTGAAAGACGCCACGCTCAATGTTGACGGTGTTCCCAACGGGCTGGATAAAGTCACGGGGCGCGTTCTCTTCGACCGGCGCCGCGCGACGATTCAAGACAAACTCACCGCGCAATCGGGCGGCGGCGAACTGTCGCTTGCGGGTTTCTTCGACTTCGCCAGCGCCGAAACTTTCTATCGGCTACAAGCGCAGGCCGCGCGCGTGCGCATCCGATACCCCGAGGGCGTCAGCACCGTCGGCGATGCGAATCTTACTCTCACCGGCGCCGCTACGCGCAGCTTGCTGGCGGGCAACATCACCGTGCTGCGTTCCGGCTTTACGCCGCGCATCGACCTCGGCGGCTTGCTCGCCGGCACCGGCCGCGCGCAGGCGGCGCCCGGTGAGCCGAATCGCTTCCTCGCCAACATGCAACTTGACGTGAAAGTGCGTACGGCGCCCGACACGCAATTCACGACGTCGCTCACGAACGACTTGCAGGCCGAAGCGAATCTGCAGGTACGCGGCGTGGGATCGCGGCCCGTCGTGCTCGGCCGAGTCTCGATCAGTCAAGGCGACGTGAATTTCTTCGGCAATAAATATACGATCAAGCGCGGCGAAGTCGCCTTCTATAATCCCGCGACGATTGAGCCCACGCTCGATATGGATCTGGAAACGCGCGTGCGGGGCGTCAACGTGACAGTCAACTTTTCCGGGCCGGTGAAGAAGCTCAACGTTTCGTACCGTTCCGATCCGCCACTTCAGCCCAGTGAGATTATCGCGCTGCTCACAGTCGGCCGCTCACCAACATCGGCCACTGTCGGCACTAGCCAATCGAGCGCCAGCGGATCGTTCCTCGAAAGCGGCGGCAATTCGCTCTTGGGCAGCGCGATCTCCGCGCCGCTGTCGAGCCAATTGCAGCGCTTCTTCGGCGTCAGCCGCATCAAGATCGATCCAACGATTTCCGGGCTCGACAGTACGCCGCAAGCGCGCGTCACCGTTGAACAGCAGGTGTCGAAGGACGTGACGATGACGTTCGTGACCAACCTTAACCGTTCGCAACAGCAGGTTGTGCGTTTGGAATGGAACATGAGCCGGGAGTGGTCGCTCATCGCGCTGCGCGATGAGAACGGAGCGTTTGGCTTGGACTTTCAGGTGCGGAAGCAGGTTAGGTAGTTGCCGGAACTTTCGCCGGCGTCGTGACCGGCTGGCCGGGCGGCACTGGGATGAGGCCTAACTGTTGAAAGAGTGACATGGAGTCTAAGCAATTCCAGCCCTCTTGGAGCTTTCCGTCGGCGACGCGGAACATCGTCATGCCCTCGTAGACCACCTTACGGCCAGTCGCGGGAAATCCGAGTCCGTCTCCTTTGTGCGTGCCTGTGACCTTGTAATGGGCCGCGCACAGATCGCCTTCGGTCACGCAACGGAGCAGGGTTATCCCGATGTCGGGAAAGGAAGCCCGCATGCTCTGGAAAAATGGCTTAAATTGGTCCGGCCCTTTCAGGTCGCCCGAAGAAAGCCCGCGCGCGACGGCGTCGGTTGCAACCAAATCGTCGATTGCATTCTCTTCTCCGTTGTTCCACACACGTTCGAACCACTGTCGAACGACAGCGTCCGCTCCACTTGCATTCCGATTTGGCATGTAGTCATTATGCACCCCCGCGCGGGAGGCGAAAAAACCAGTTCAAATAGAGTGTTATGGCCAAGATGCGCCTGCGCACGGAGAACAACCGCCTGAAGATCGAGCATTCCATCCTCGACGGCGTGCGCGCCATGCTCAATCGACTGCTGCGCGATCGCGACGACATCCGCTCGATTGTCCCGGGCCGCATCGCTATCGTCCGCGACGCCCGAGGCCCCGTGAAGGTTCGCGTCACTGTTCCCGTCACCAACGGGTGGAAAGCGATCGCGCTTAGCGATGGTGCGCGCCAGGAGCTCTTCATCAGCACCACGATGGATCGTGATGCGCTCGAGACCGCACTCAAGAAAGCCGCCGAGGACGCGTGATTCGTTTCTGGCTTCCGCTCGCGCTGCTCGTCATTGGTTCGGTCCGCATCGCCTCCACATGGGGCGTCTTCTCGCAGACCTTTGACGAAGCCTTCCATCTTGCCTGTGGTCTCGAATGGTGGGAGAAGAAGCAATACACGCGCGAGCGCCAGCATCCGCCTCTCGCTCGAATTGCCGTTGGCGCACTGCCGTATCTTCTCGAAGGCCGCCAAGACAATCCGGAGGTCGATCCGCATCGCAGCGGCGTCGCCGCGCTCGGCACCGGCGAACAATACCGGCGCGGGCTGCTCCTCGCTCGAGCCGGCATTCTCCCTTTCTTCTGGATCTTCTGCGTCTCGCTCTGGCGATGGACACTCTTCCGGTTCTCGCCCGAGATCGGGCTCGCGACGCTCTTCGTCGCATCACAATTACCACCAATACTGGGTCACAGCGGCCTTGCGACGACCGACCTCGCGCCTGTCGCTCTCCTTGCCGCCTTCGGTTGGCGCTTCGATGAGTGGCAGCGTGACCCGCGGTGGCCAAACACGCTCTGGGCCGCTCTCGCGCTTGGTCTCGCGTTGGTGTCGAAGTTCACCGTTCTGGCGTTCGCGCCCGTGTTCGCCGCAATCCTAATTCGAAAGTTCTCGCGCCGCCACGCTGTTCAACTGCTTGCCGGATTGCTGCTCGCGCTCGTCGTGATCGCTTCCGCGTACCGATTTAGGAAAGAGTTCTGGAAGCCGCGCGAAGAGATGCGCGGATCGGTCTCCGCGCGTGTTGCCGGTCTCGGCGCGTTTTTTACCGCCTATGCCGAAGGGGTAGAAGTCGCGCGCAAACACAATGCCGAAGGTCACTTTACCTATCTGCTCGGCCACAGCGGGAACACCGGCGACTGGCGGTTCTTCCCGGTTGCGTTCTTCTTCAAGACGCCGATCCCAGTGTTGATCCTCCTCGCTCTTGCGCTCCTTCGACGCGAAGCGCGCTGGGCCTGGTGCTTATTCGCCGTCCCGCTGCTCATTCTATTGCCGTCGAACGTAAACCTCGGCATTCGGCACGCCCTCGTGCTCTATATCGGCGTCACGATCGCCGCCGGCATCGCGCTCGCGCATCTTTGGAGCGCGCGCCGGTACATTGCCATAGCGCTGGGCGTTTGGCTCACATGGAACACAACGGAGGCGCATCCCGACTATGCGTTCTGGTTCAATGAATTCGCGGGTGCGCATCCCGAACGCATACTCGCCGAAAGCGACCTCGACTGGGGCCAGGACCTGCATCGCGCCGTTGCCGCGCTTGATCGCCGCGGCATCGCGAAATGCCGCCTGGCCTATTTCGGCGCGGTTGAGTGGCAGGAGCAGTTCCCCGGCCGTTTCGAAGAGTTCTGGTGGCCGCTCGAAGCTCCCGGCTGCACGCTGGTGAGCGTCCGCAATCAGAGTTTCGAAGCGGCGCGGGCGGTTCAAGCCGGCCTGAAACCGGAGTTGGACTGGCTGAAAAAGTACGAACCCGCCGAAACAATCGGCCGCTCCATGCGCCTGTACCTGATCGACAAGGTACACTGAAGAGATATCCCACCCTTCCGCAAGGAGATTCAAAGTACATGGCAGTAAAAGTTGCGATCAACGGCTTCGGCCGCATCGGCCGAAACGTTGTGCGCGCGGGTTTGAACAACCCCGAGATTGAGTTCGTCGCGACGAACGATCTTACCGACAACAAGACGCTCGCGCATCTCTTGAAATACGACTCGACGCTCGGTCAACTCGACGCCGAAGTCACCAGCGACGCCGAGTCCATCACTATCGGCGGCAAGCGCATCCGCGTTTTCGAAACCAAGGACCCCGCTGAAATTGACTGGTCCTCTTTCGGCGCGCAGATCGTCGTCGAATCGACCGGCCGTTTCACCGATGCCGATCAGGCGGCCAAGCACTTGCGCGGCACCGTGAAGAAGGTCATCATCTCCGCTCCCGCTAAGGGCGAAGACATCACTGTCGTTCTCGGCGTGAACGATGGCTCTTACGACGCCGCCAAGCACAACATCATTTCCAACGCTTCGTGTACCACGAACTGCCTTGGCCCGGTTGCCAAGGTGCTCGATGAGAAGTTCGGCATTCTCAAGGGCTCGATGACGACGATTCACAGCTACACCAACGATCAGAACGTCCTCGACTTCCCGCACAAGGATCTGCGCCGCGCCCGTGCCGCCGCGATCAACATGATCCCGACCTCGACCGGCGCCGCCAAGGCGATCGGCCTCGTGCTGCCGCAGTTGAAGGGCAAGCTCGACGGCTACGCCATGCGCGTGCCGACGCCGAACGTTTCGGTTGTCGACTTTGTTTGCGTGACCAACAAGAACACGACGACCGCCGAAGTGAACGCGGCTCTGAAGGAAGCGTCGGAAGGCGCGCTCAAGGGCGTGCTCGGCTACACGACCGACCCGGTCGTGTCGACCGACATGATGCGCAACTCGAACAGCTCGATCGTCGACGCGGACCTCACCAAGGTTCTCGACGGCAATCTGGTCAAGGTCGTCGCATGGTACGACAACGAATGGGGCTACTCCAGCCGCGTTGTCGATCTCTGCGTGCTGCTCGCCAAAAAGGGCCTGTAAGCCAAAGTAACTACCTGATAGCGGCCGCTTCGGCGGCCGCTATTTCATTTTTAGGTAGCGGTCGAACCACGCGACCATTTCGCCCATGTAATCCGGCGGGTTCACCGCGCCGGGGAATGTCGGCCCATGTCCGGCGCCGGGCACGAGCACCAGTTTCGTCGTCACACCCGCGGCTTTCAGCGCCTTCTCGAAATCGACGGACTGCGCGTAGGGGACCAATTCGTCTTTGTCGCCGTGCACCAGCAGGAACGGCGGGTCGTCGGAAGAAATGTGAGAAGAGGGCGAGGCCTCAGTGTAGAGCTTGTATTCGGCCGTCAGCTTGTCGGGCCCGCGTCCCTGATTCGCCGGCGGCAGCGACACGCCAACGAAGCGCGCGCCGGCCTGCTCCATCGTGAAAAAGTTCGTCGGCGCGGCGCGTGCCACCACACATTGCACCTTCGCGCTTTCGCGTTCGACCGGATCGGGATCGGCCGGGTTTCCTTTGCCGTCGAGCGTTCCCAACATGCTGACCAAATGTCCACCGGACGATCCGTCCGACGCTCCGATGCGGTCGGAGCGGATGCCGTACTTCGCGGCGTTGTGCCGGATGAAGCGAACCGCGCGCCGCACGTCGTCGACGGCGGCCGGATATCGATAGCGCGGTAGGGCGCGATGATTCAGCGTGAACACTGTGGAGCCCGCGGCTACCAGCGGCTTGGCGTACATCGCCGATTGCGAGTTCGACTTCAGCTGCCACGATGAGTAGGCCATCGGCGCCGTCCAGCCGCTGCCGGAGATGAACACCACGCCGAAGCCGTTCGGGTTCGCGGGCTTGTGCACGTCCATTAGCAGCGCCGCGCCGGAGTACATTCCGTAGACGACGTTTGATTCGACGGTGGTGTCGGCCGACCATGCGCAGGCGGCCAGTAGCGGGAGCAGGTGGTTTTTCATACCGGCGAGTTTAGCAGACGGACCATCCGAGACTGCGGACTTGGCGCCTATAATAGACGCAGTTGGCGGGTAGTATCAGGAGAGGGCGGTAAGGGCCGCCATCGCGGAGGCCACGAAATGAAACCACGCCTGTCCAAATTAGGCTCTGAAAGAAGAGAGGCAAGGTCCTGGTAGGGTTAGAAGACGTTCCGCCAAGAACAGAATCCAACCCGACGAGGACCAAGCCCTGACACGAGTATCGAGCATTTTCA
>VFZQ01000261.1 GCA_016871135.1 Acidobacteriota bacterium
CATTCGGACGACGACACCTGGCGCCGATTTGGATTTGTATGTGCCCGAAGGGTCGGCTCCGGTGGTGTCGGGAGGATCGGTGGTGGCAGACTATCGCTCGGAGTCGGACTCGGGCGATGAGACGATTGTCATTACTCCGACATCGACGCCGGCACTGCGCTCCGGCACGTACTTCATCGCTCTGGGATTGTTCACACCGAACGTACGCGTCCAAGGGACGATCATGGCAACGATCAACACCGGCCAAGGAGGTAATGCGGTCGCACAACCGTTGCTGGTGGGGGTGCAGCAGGCGTTCCGTTTGGCGTCCGTGAATTCGGCATCGCTAATTCTGGATCCGTCGTTCCGGGTAACGGTGCCGCAGGGCGCGACGCGGATGCGCGTCGAAGTGCGAACGGTCACGCCGCGCGCCGACGTCGATTTGTTCGTGCGGTACGAACAGGCGCCGGTGGTGTCTGGCGGGAGCATCGTGTCCGATCACCGTTCGACGGGAGACACAGGCGACGAGGATCTCGATATCCGGCCGACATCGACGCCGCCCCTTCGCGCGGGCACCTACTACATCAATCTCGGGCTGTTCACATCAGGCATTGATGTGCAGGGCTTCGTGACCGTGTTTATCGATTCGGCGGCGCCGCCTCCGCAACGTGCGGTGGAGTTGAGTTCGGGTGTTCCAGCGCCCTTCACCTACGCACCGGTGACACAGCCAACGCTTCATGCGGGCAACGCGGGATTCCGGATCTCCGTGCCACAAGGAGCGACATCGATGACGGTGCGCTTGAACACGACGACGCTGGCCGCGGATCTCGACTTGTATGTGCGGCGCGGGACGGATGTCGATTTGGCGGGCGACAACCTGGTGGCCGATTACTACTCGGAAGGTTCGACCGGTAACGAGGTAATCACGGTAACGCGTACGTCGAATCCGCCGCTGGAGCCGGGCGTGTATTTCATCGCGATCGGCAACTTCGCGCGGAACGTGCAGGTGAACGGGACGGTAACGGCGACGATCGAACGAGGGACGACAGCGCCGCCGACGGGACAGACGCGGACGTTGTCTTTGAACGACTCGATACGGTATGAGGTCGGGCCCGTGGCGACGCCGACGCTGTTCTCGGGATCGAATGCGATTCGACTGGATGTGGCGAGCGTGTCGAAAATGGAAATCGTATTGACGACGGATCAGGAGGGCGTCGATACGGATTTATACGTGCGTTACGGTGCTCCCCCGGCGGTCCAGAACGGGAACGTCGTGGCGGACTTCCGATCGGCGGGCGTTGGAGGCAGTGAGCGCGTGACGATTCAGCCGGGGGCGAATTCGCCGCTGCGGTCGGGGACTTACTACGTTGCGATCGGGCTGTTCTCAACGGGCGCACAAGCGACGGGCACGGTCTCGGCGGTCGACCAATCGGCGAGCGATATACCGAAGCGGATGCGGTTGGAGCGGTTCGAAAAATCGGCGTGGCCGGTGGATGGGCTGCCTTTGCTCAAGGAGAAAAAACCGTGGCGAGAGTAGCGATGTTTCTAGCCGCCTGCGGCCTCGCGGCGCAGACGGTGAAATTCGGCCCGCTGACCGAGAAGGAGCGGTCGGTCGGTCCGAAGCCTGGAGTGCGGGCGGCCGGCGTGCACAGGGCAGTTTCTTCCAAGATGCTTGGCAAGGGAAAGTGGAAGGATGGCGTGTGGCGGCTGCGGATCATTTCGAAGGGGGCCAAGGGGCTGCGACTGCATGTGACGGGATTTGTCGATGGGAAACTCTCGGTGCGCGGGGCAGGAGCGGCTCAGTCGTTCGCGGCGAAGGGGCCGAATGGGGATGGGGATTTTTGGACGGGCGTTGTGGATGGGGAGAGTGTCTGGGTGGAGTATTTGGGCTCCAAGCGGGCGGGGCCGCCGATAGGGATCGCGGTGGTTTCGCATTTGTGGTGAGGCAGCTCAGCATTTGTCCGGCTCAGCATCGACATCATAGGCACGAGCAAGAGAAGGATTCGTACGCCGATTTGAGTCTCGACGTCGAACGAGAATAAGATGCCGCGCAGTGGATCGAGGGACTGATCGCGGATGCGATGGAGAATTGAGAACTCCTACGCGCCCGTGATTTCCTTGAGCAACTTGAAGAACCCCTTCTTGCGCTCGGAGTTGATGCCCCAGTTGACGGGAGGGCACTGGTAGCCATCGGCGTAGTCGCTATTGCCAGGATCGAAGTAGCCCCAGGAGCAGTATTCGTTCACCGCGTTGACGAAGTTGTTTTCGGGCTTATCGAAGTCGAAGTGATCGTCCTCGTTGAAGAGTACGGGCATGGGGCGGTAGCCTTCGACCTTGCGCGTTTCGCGCACCATCTCGGTGATGCGCTTGGGGTCCGTCACGCCGTTGCCGTGGATGAGAATGAAGTCCGACGTTTTGACGACGTTGGGCAGCGGGATGGACCGGCCGCCGTAGCTGGTGCCGACCAACAGACGCCGGCCACCCTTAGTCATGCCGCGCACGGTTTCGATCAACTCGTGGATGCGGTCCTGCTTGAGGATGGCGTGATCGTAGGCGGGGATGTTGCACTCGTTGTTCACCTCGACGAGCACGTTGCGATAGTTCTTGTCGAGCAACCACTGGGTGGCGTTGACGACGCCGCGTTTGACGGCGGATTCGTCCTTCACGC
This sequence comes from Acidobacteriota bacterium, assembly GCA_016871135.1. Lineage (GTDB taxonomy): Bacteria > Acidobacteriota > Terriglobia > Bryobacterales > Bryobacteraceae. The sequence goes on from VFZQ01000261.1 coordinate 2,648, forward strand.
GCTGGTCCTGACCAAAGTAGTAGTAGCCGACGATGGCGACCATGCCGAGCGCGTCGGCGCGGTCGAGAATCCGTTCCAGGCGCGCCATGTAGTCGGGGCGGAGCGAACCGTCCTCGGCGATCGCGCTGTTGTTCCACGGTTGTGATTTTGAATAGCCTTCGGGGCTGCCGCCTTGCAGGTTGATGGTGAAGGCGAGCAGGCCGTGTTTGCGCCAGAGCGGCATGGCGGCGATGAACTCGTTCGTGTTGCGATTGGCGTCCCACTTCTTGGTATCTGGGTAAGCCCAGCGTACGGCAGTTTCTGGGTTGATGTCGTCGTAGATGCCTTGCACGACGCGCGAGTTCATCAGCAGGCCTTCGATCTTCTTGCCCTTCCAGGAGCGACCTTGATAGGTCGGCTTGCCATTGATGAAGAACATGTCACCTCGGATGGAGACCGAGGTCTTCGGTTTCTTGACAGCGGCGAAGAGTGGCGTGGCAAACAGCGACGCGAGGTCACGGCGGCGGATCATGTCGTTTAAGTTTATCGGAAACGGCGATGGGCTTCCCGATAAACGGCGAGCGTTTCGCGAGCAGTGCGCTCCCAGGAGAATTCCCGGGCGCGTTCGAGGCCTTTCGCTTTTAGCGACTCGCGAAGCGCGGCGTTTTCGATGACGCGCGTCATTGCGCCGATCCAAGCTTCGGTATCTGTCGCCGGCGCGTGGAGCGCGGCGCCGCCGGCGACTTCGACAACCGACTCGTCCTCCGAAGTGATGACAGGCGCGCCGCACTGCATAGCCTCGACGATGGGCAGGCCGAATCCTTCGTAGAACGTCGGGTAGACGGCGGCGAGAGCGCCGGAGTAGAGCGCGGGCAGTTGGGCCTCGTCGACAGCGCCAAGGAGTTCGAGGCCTTCGGAAGGCTCGATGCGAGGGCCGTCTTCCCGGCGTTTGCCGGCGATCACAAGGCGCACCGGATGGCGCTTCTTGACTTCGCGCCACGCTTCGACGAGCAGAGGCAGATTCTTGCGCGGCTCGATCGCGCCGACGTAAAGAAAATACGGCTCGGTGGGTGCTTGAACATCCACGGGCTGAAAAGTCTTTGCGGCGGCGAGAGGCACGGCGACGACGCGAGCCGGATCGAGCGAAAAGTGTTTGATCGCCTGGCGGCGCACGGCTTCGCTGAGCGTGAGCACCATCGTTGCCAGACCGAGGCGAAGCAGAATCGGCGTGCGCTGGCGGACGCGATCGGCGGTGGAATGCCACTCGGGATTGAGCCATGGCGATAGATCGTTGATCGACATGACGCTGGCTGCGACGGGCAAATACGGAACCGAAAACTCCGTGCCGTGAAACACGTCGATGCGGTGGCGGCGAAGGGCGATCGGGAGACCGGCAAGCCACCATCTTTTTTCGAGCGCCGAGTTGCGGGGACCGATGGCGCCGCGGACCGGTTGATCGGTGAAGAGCGAAAATTCATCGGCGCCGCCGAGCGATTGCAACGCCGCATGGAGTTCGCGAACGTAGCGAGGCACGCCGCCCGTGGGCGAGATGAGCGGCGTGGCGTCGAGACCGATTCGCACGTTGCGGTTAGCTTCCGGCGATGGCACGTATCAGCGGTCCAAAGGTTCCGCCGCCGCGCTGCGGCATGCCCTCGACCTTGATGGGAAGTTGCTTCACCTTGGCGCGGACGGAGGCGTTGCGCGGACCGAGAGCGTCGAGCGAGTTCAAGGCGAGCATGGCGACGTAGACGCCGTGTTTGGACATGTCGCCGAGGGCGGCGAGAATTTCGGCAGCCGCGGCAGCTTCCTCGGCACTGCCATAGCGGCCGACAGCTTCGGCCGCGATGGCGCGTACGGAAGGCGAATCGTCCGCTCTCATGAGCGCGGCGAGTCCGGTGGTCTTTTTGCGGATGAGTAAACCCATGGCAGCCCAGTAACGAACGGCGGAGTCGGCGTCCGTCAAGCCGGCGGCGAGTTGCGCGTCGACGCCGTCTTTCATGGAGGCGGCGAGGTCGGCCATGGGTTTGATCTTCTTGACGTCGTAGCTGGAACGAACGGGATTGTGAAGCTCGACTTCTGGGAGGAAGCCGCGATCGTTGGTGGAGACGATCCATTCGTCGACGGCGGCGCGGAGGCGGGCGGTGATGGCGGGTTGCCGCGAAGCGATGTCGTTGACTTCGTCGCGGTCGTTGTCGAGATCGAACAACTCTTCGTGTGGTTTAGTCTGCCAGAAACGGCTCTGCGCGGCGTTGAGTTTTCCTTCGTCGTAGAGTCTTTTCCAGACGGCAGTGGTCGGCGTTTGGAACATGTAGGCGACGTGCTCTCCGTAAACACGGTGGGGCATGTAGTGACGCACGTAAACGTAGCGGCCGTCGAATGCGGACCGAACCATGTCGTAGCGTTCGTCCATGCGACCGCGGAATCCGAAGACATGGCGGCGAGGTTTGTCGGCTCCGACAAACGCCACGCCTTGTTGGAATTTCGGCCGGGGAGCACCGGCGAGCGATAGTACGGTGGGCGCGAGATCAACAAACGAGACGAGACGGTTGGTGACGGCGCCGGCTTTGTACTCCGGCGGGCGTAACGCACGGAACTTTTCGGGCACATGGAGAATAAGCGGCACGCGAAGCCCCGAGTTAAGAGGCCAACGCTTGCTGCGCGGCATGCCGCTTCCATGATCGGAGTAGAAAAACACGATCGTGTCGTCGGCGAGTCCGTCGTCCTGCAACTGCTTCAGAATGCCGCCGGCCCAGGTGTCCATGACCTCAATGTTGTCGTAGTATTGCGCCCAGTCCTGCCGAACTTCGGGAGTGTCGGGATGGTAAGCGGGAACACGAACGCCTTCAAACGAGTGCCTCCACTCGTGGGGACGTGTGCGGATCTGGCTTTCGTGCGTGCCGATGTGATTGAAGACGGAAAAGAACGGCTGGCCGGCGCGGCGCTTGCGCCAGTGGGCGCGCGGGCTGCTTTCGTCCCAGACCTTGCCGGTGTGAGGAACGTTGTAGTCTTCCTTGGAATTGTTGCTGGTGTAGTAGCCGGCCTCTCGCAGAATTTGTGGGAACATCTTGCGGCCTTCGCCCATGGGCACTTCGCTACGCATGTGTTCGGCGCCGAGCGACGGTGGGTACATGCCGCTGATGATCGTTGTGCGGGCGGGCGCACAGACCGGAGCGTTGGACCAACAGCACATGTAGCGAAGGCCCTTTTGCGAGAGTACATCGATCGAAGGGGTCCTGGCGAAGGAGTCGCCATAGCAGCCCAGGTTGGGGCTCATGTCCTCGCAGGTGATCCACAGAATATTGGGCTTGGGCGCGGGTTGCGCCGATGCGACGGCGCCGAGGGCTGTCCACAAAAATTGGCGTCTGCGAAGGCTTGTCACGATTGGCTCCCGGCCGTCACTACTTAGTGGGTTAAACTGACGGCCTCTGGCTAGTCTATAATCATCGGTGAGATCGACGCGCACGAAAAATCCATCCTTCGGCGTGAGCCAGGGAGAGAAACAAATTGAACCCCGCCCAACGCAACGCCCATCTTGAGGAATTGAGCCGCCTGGATGCAACCATCCGGCGAGCCACCGACGTATACACGCTGAAGCCAATCTACGACCGGCTGGAGGAGCTCTCGCGCGGATATCCTAACGACGCGCAGATGCAAAACTCAATTGCGGCCGTGCGCGCCGCGATGGTGGCGCACGGGCAGAAGCTCGTCGAAACGCAGAACCAACCACCCACGACCGGCGGTGGATTTGGCGCGCCGCCGCCACCGTCGTCGGGTTCGCTGCCAACCACGGTTATGCCGAGTTCGCAGATGGCGCCACCGCCGATGGACAATCCGCGTACTGGACCGCCGCCGCCGTCGGGCGCCGGGGCGCCTCCGCCGCCGTCAGGATCTCCGAAACCGCCCGCGGCCGCGTTCAATTGGAAACGAGCCGCCGGAGTCGGCGTAGCGATCGGTCTGTTGGTCGCGGCGGCCGGCATCTATTCCTACCAACGCGCGAAGCAGGCGAAGGAAGAAGAGAAACCGAAGAGCAACGCGGTGGCCGTTAAGACGAATCCGCCGGGCGCGTCGATTCGCGTGAACGGCGAAGTGAAGTGTACATCGGACTGTAACATCGAACTGGCGCCCGGCGCGTATGAAGTGCAGGCCGTGTTACCTGGATATGAATCGGCGTCATCGAAAATCGACGTGGTCGTGGGTACGCCGGCAAACGTCGATCTAACGCTGCAACCGCTTCCGCTATCGGTCCGCTTGTTCACGGACTATCAGAACGGCAAGGTGACCTTTGACGGTCAGCCCTACGGAGACCTGCAGGACGGCCAGTTGATACTCGACCGCATCGCGCCCGGCAAGCATACGATCAAAGTGACCACGGCGGCGAACGAAGCGTCGTTTGAGTTCGAGTCTTCGCCGGGAAGGGCGCCGCAGTTGACGAGTCCTGTCGCCGCGAAGAATACGTTGGCGGTATTGGTGGCGAACGCGGGTACTTCGACGAAGATTCACTCGTCGGCGGCGGCGCTGAAACTGGCGGTGGACGGCAATGCGTCCGGCGAAGTGGGTCCGACGGGATTGGATCTGGCGAATCTGGCGCAGGGCGATCGGGAGTTCTCGGTAACGGAGGGAACAACGGAGCGAA
>VFZQ01000262.1 GCA_016871135.1 Acidobacteriota bacterium
CGCGCCATCGCCGCGATGCAGCCTCTGTATGATGCGGGGCGCGCGGATCAGCATGGATCCGTGATCCTCGGGCGGAGTTCTTGCGGCTTGGCGCGTCTTCGCGAGCGTGAGTCCGATCCGGCATCGAAAGAACGGGCGCGGCTCGACTTCGAGCGGTGCCTCGCCATCCTTCGCGGCGCGTTGGGCTCCAACCCGTCACCGGGAGACCCGTTCGTGTATGAGTTTGTGATGGCGCACTTTTGGGCCGGAGATCACGAACTGGCGGCGGGCCGTCCGACCGAGGCGCGGCTATTGGTTGAGGATGGGCTGCGCATCGCACGCCGCCAAACCTCTTCCGATAAGCGCGCGCCGGTGTGGGAGTCCGCCGCACTGCTCTGCCTGGCGCGAATCGATCGGCCGCGGGCTTCCGAATTGGTGCGTCAGGCCCGCGATCGTCTCGCGCAAGCCGAAACGGATCCGCCCGCCGCAATCGATTTCGGCATGCGGCTGCACGAAGTCGAACTGGCCTTGGCGCGGGTACGCGTGGGAGACGCCGCGCCGGAAGCGGCGGAGAAGGCGCTTGCCGCGTTGCATCGCGACTACCCATCGCATCCGCTCGCGCTGGAAATCAGCCGGGAATGGAACTCGCCGGCGTGGTCTGAATAATCGCCTTGACCGCGCGGAGCTAAAGTTTCGCGGGACATGATGGGTTCGGCCGGCTTTGCGCACAGTAATCGACGGAGAACGGCAAATGGGCTCTCCCGCGGCGCTAAGCCCGTCAGCCCATCCGTTAACAAGAGGAGAAAACATGTCGAGACGTATTTCATTACTATTCGCGATTGCGGTCTGTGGCCTTGCGGGCTTCGCCGCCAGAATAAAACTACAGTCGTACCTGATCAACACCAGAACCTTATCCCCGATTCTCAAGATCACGACACCCAGCGCGGGAGCGTCTTGCTCCGCGAAGGAGCTGCAACTGGCGCTTACGCCGGGCATGCCGTTGAGCGTGAGAACTTGCGAAAATGGCAGATGCTTCAGTTCCGATCCCAATGCGCTGTCCTTTTATGACCGATTCTCACGCGTGGGCGCTACCGAACTCGGGCTTGGCAGGGGGTTTCCACGAACCCGATCCGTCGAGCCCACGACCGGCCCGGACGGCCTGGTGTGGCTGTGCCGAAACAATGAAGAAACGCAGCAATGCGAGTGCATCCCCTGGTTCCAGGATTAGCAATCGCGTCTGACGTGGGGCGCGGATGCCTTCGGACTCAAACCGCGCCCCGGCCTCTGCCCACGCGGAGACGCGCACAGCCGGGATTGAGGTGTCCCGCCAACCGAGCTACTTGCTTTCGGCGGACTTCGCCGGCGACACCAGTGCTTCACGCGAATCGAGGTGTTCTTTCACCTTGATCAGCGGCACGCCCTCGGTCATCCATGACGGCGCGGGTGCGCCCTTCAAATGATGATCAAAGTACTCGGCCATGCGAACCTGGTAGTCCTTCATGTTTGCGGGTACGCGCAGTCCGTGGTTCTCCCCCGTGTATTGCAACATGATCACCGGCTTTTTTAGCCGCCGCAAAGTGTTGTAGTATTCGATGCCTTGCGTGAAATCGACCGCGCCGTCTTTATCGTTGTGCAGGATCATCAACGGCGTCTGTACCTTCGACGCATGGAACACCGGTGAATTGCGGATGTAGGCGTCGAGGTTGTCGTGATAGCCGCTGGTGAAGCGCCCTTGGCTGCTTTCAAAAATGGGCTGATTCGTCGAGCCGCTATTCCAGTAGATCGAGCTGTACATGCTGATCAAGTCGGTGAGAGGCGCGCCGGCGATGGCCGTCTTAAAGATGTTCGTCTGCGTCACCAGGAACGCGGTCTGATAACCGCCCCACGAGTGCCCGTGCAGGCCGACTCTGTCCGCGTCGACGACGCCTGTCGCTACTGCCGCCTTCACTGCCGGGACCACGCACCACAGCGACGACATCCCCGGATCATTCAACTTGTAGACGATGTCCGGCGTGAACACCGCGTAGCCGCGATTGGTGTATTGACTGCGCACGAACGCGCGAAGCGACGGCTCTTCGTAGCGGTTCGCACCCTGCGATAACTTCTCGTAAATGTACACAACCGTCGGATACTTTTTTCCTGGCTCGTAGTTCGCGGGAAGGTACAGCGCGCCTTGCAGCTTATCGCCCTTGTCCGACGTATAGTCGATCAAACGCACTCCGGACGACCACGCAAACTCCTTCTGCTGTGGATTGGCCGACGTCACTTTGGCTGCGCTTGCCAGGTTCGAATCGCCAGACAGGTAGTCGGGAAACTCCTCGTTGCTCTCGCGCCGATACAAATACACATCGGCGTGCTTCGCCTTCATCAGTCCGTTGTACGAGTGATCGGACCATAACAGCGCCGACGCCTGCTTGGCCCCTGGATCGATCCGCGCGATCCCGCCCTTCTTGTTCCATTCGCCATACGTCGTGAAATACTGCGCCTTCGCCAGATCGACGCCTTTTTCTTCAGGATCGAGCCGGAAGCGCGTCCGATAACTGATCTTGTCCTTCTTTCCGGTGCCGGTCAAGTTTACCGCCTTGCCGTCGACCCCGAGGCGCCACACGTCCCACTGATCCGTCACCAGAAACCCGCGGCTATCGCTCGACCATCCAATTGTCCGCGCGGGCGGTTTCAACACGTTGTGGTCGTCGGTGGTGTCCACAAAGCTTGTGGCTTTGACGTTCGCCGACAGATTTTTCTTCTCGCCCGTGGCCACGTCATAGACCCAGTGATGCCCGTCTTCGTAATAGGCCAGATACTTTGCGTCGGGCGACGGCCCGTTGTACCAGCGCGCTTTTTGCAGTGCAAGTTTCCGGCTGCCGTCGTTCAGATTCACGGTGTAGATATCGCGGAATCGCTGGCCGTTCAAATTACCATTCAACTCATAGGGCTGATCGTCGGTGCCGATGGCGATTGTGTGCGGCTCGGGCACGCTCACCGTACGCAGCTTTTCATCGGCGAGGCGAACGAATCGCTTTTCCGCGACGTGATAAATCGACGTGAAGCTGAAGTTCTTATCGGACTCCTGCTGCACTTTCTGCATCGGCTGCAAACGCGGATCAAGCCAGTGCCAGAGCACCAGATCGGCGCGTTCCTTCTCATCGGCGGCCGGCGGCGCGGGCGGGCCTTTCTTTTCCTCGCCACCCTTCTTTTCTTTCTTCGTCTTCACCTCGTGAATGCCGAAGACAATCGCGCTCAAGCTCTTCGTCCAGAACGGCGAGCGATTCGGGCTCACCGTCATGTTCGGCGGCGCGTTGCGTTCGGTCTTGAGATCGAAGACAAACTTCTCCGGTTTCGCGCTCGCGGACAAATTCTTGAAGCCGACCACGCTGTACAACTTGTCTTCGAAGGCCTTGTCCTCCACACCGCGCAAGACGGCTAGCCCATCGCCGTTTTCCGTCCATGTCAAGCTCTGATACGACGCCTTGGCGCTATCAAGCGGGATCAATGCGCCGGTCGACATGTTGCGAAGCTGCACGCCGTTGCCCGCCATTTCGGCCGCGTCGATGGCGAACGCCATCCAGTTGCCTTTTTTGTCGAACGCGAACTCGGCGACATTGCCCGTGTTCAATTCATCGCCGCTCGACAGCTCGCGCAAGACCAGATCGGAGCCCTTTGTCTTCTGTCCTTCCGGAGTGTAGCGTTGCATCGCGATCCAACCGCCCCGTTCGCCCGCGAACGAGAATCGCCGGATCTGGTCAAACTCGGACTTGGCCGCCGTCGCCAGTTCGACCAAAATCATTTTGTTGCGAGACTGTTTTTTCTCTTTCTTAGCCTTCTTCGCCTCGGCCACCTTCGGAAACACTGCGAACGCAAGCCACTTCGAGTCCTCGGAGAAACGAATCGACGAAGGCGCGGCCACCGCAAGGAATGGCGGCGGGCCGGCCGGCGCGGCGCCAACGGGGAACCGCGTTTCCTTTCCGTCCTTCAAGTTGCGCAGTACGAGTTCCGCGTCGCCTTCGTTCGGCGCGACATGATAGGCGAACCACGCGCCATCACCCGACACAACGGCGGACTGCAACTGCTTCCAATTCAACACGTCGGCAATCGAAAGTAGTTTCCCGTCGGCGAAGACGACGGTGCAATAGGAAATCACGCAAAGGGCCAGCAAACCGAGACGTTTCATCCTTCAAATAGTAGCCTAATGGCACGTGCCGCAACATCCCTCGCCGCGCCACGCCTGCCTGCCTTCGCGAAAAACGATGGGCGCCATCACCAGGCCAGCCAGCGCGTCGGCCCACCACCAACCGAACGCCGCGTTCATCGCAAGACCGGCCAGAAGGATCGCCGACAGATACGCGCACAACTCCGTCTGCTTCGAGTCCGCGACCATCGCCGCGCTGCCGAGCGTTTTGCCGACGCGCCTCTTCGCGCGCGCCAGCACCGGCATGATCAGTAGCGACATCACAGCCAAGGCAATACCGGTCCAACTCTCTTCAGGCACCTCGCGCGCCCACAAACTATGCAGGGATTTCCCCAATAGCCATGCGCCCAAGCCAAAGAACGACAGCGCGATCAACTTCTGCGCGCGCCGCTCTGACTCGTGATTGGTCTTGCCCAAACGCCACACCATAATCAGTCCCGAGCTCAGTTCCAAAATGCTGTCGATGCCAAAGCCGATCAGCGCCACCGAACTCGCCGCCGCGCCCGACGCTAGCGCTACTACGGCTTCGACGACGTTGTAACTCAGCGTCGCGTACTCCAGCCGCAGCCCTCGGCGGACTACTGCCGGATCTGCAGCCGCGCCAGGTAGAGCGACGTTTTCCCCTCGTGACTCGAGTAGTACAGAGTCCATACTTGGCCGTTGTGCCATACAAATCCAGGGTAGCTGGAATCGCCGTTCGACGGAAGCCGCAGCTTCGGCGTGAACTGCCCATCGTGGATCTCCGCGATGGCCGTGTACGCCTTCGCACGGTCGCCGTTCTCATACAGCCGCCCGCCCGCAATCGAGAGTCCGTTCGGCAGAGGCAGGAAATTCGGCCCGCCGATGAGATGCCCCGACGGCGTCCACTTCCACTCCTTGTACGGCGGAGCGCTCAGCCCGATCCACGCCATATTACCGTCGTCCCAGGTGCGCCGCATCAACGCGCCAATTCGTCCATCGCGCAGGAATCGAATCGTCGTCTCATCGCCGCCCGGCACATTCAGCTCCGCGACGGTCTCCCAATGAATGCCGTCCTTGCTCGATACCAACCGCTGCTTCCGCGGGTTCTCCTTCAACTCCGCCGAGTACGATCCATACTTCGAAACGCCCCACGCGCGCCCGGCGTGCCACACCACGCGCCACAGCCAGTGCCCATCCTCGACAACCGGATTCGGCTTCGACCACGCCCTCCCGTCTTTTGAAAAGAACGACCGGCTCTGCCGCGTCTTGTACACGCCATCGGGGTAATACGATCCGCCCGCGATGATCATCAACTGATTCGACGGCGTGATCGACAGATGCGGATCGCGCAGATCCACGCCCGCTTCGGCGATCAGCGCTTGCGACGTCCACGTCTCGCCGTCCTTCGACGCCAAGACGCGCAGCACGCCATCGTCCGGCTTGCCCTTCGACGGCGCGTGCCCCTTGCCCTCGCGGCACACCGCATACCACCGGTCGTTCCAGCGAATCAGATCGCCGAACGCGGCATGAGCCGGCTCGCTCCATATCTTTTTCACGGAGACGATTTCCCATTCGGCCGCGCCAAGCGCGCCGCAGATAGCCAGCAGCAAGAAGAGTCGCACCGAAGCGCACAGGCCGCGTAGGGGGGGCCCCAAGCGGGCGAGTTCCTCGCCCAATGGCCCAGCCGGAGCGAGTCCGTTGTGCGCGAGTTCCATAAAAGCTATCCTATCCCGAACCGAGGTAGCAGAACCGCGCCAGCAGCACGGCGCTCAGCACATACACAAACCACGACACTTCGCGCCCGCGCCCCGTCAGCACTTTCAGCACCGCGTACGCAATGAACCCCAGCGACAAACCGTTCGCAATGCTGAACGTGTACGGGATCGCGGCCATCGTCAGAAACGCTGGAATCGCGTGGCTCAAGTCGTCCCAGTCGATCGCCGCCGCATGCGACATCATCAGCACGCCGACAAGAATCAGCGCCGGCGCGGTGGCCGCCGCGGGGATCGCGCCAACCAGCGGCGTCACGAAAATGCTCGCGAAAAACAGCAAGCCAGTCACAATCGCCACGACGCCCGATCGCCCGCCCGCCGCCACGCCCGCCGCGCTTTCGATGTAGCTCACCACGGTCGACGTGCCAAGCAGTGAGCCCGCCATCGTCGCCACCGAATCCGCCGCCAGAATTCGATTAATACGTGGAATCGAGCCATCCGCGCCAATCAACTTCGCACGCTGCGCGACAGCCAGCAGCGTGCCCAGGTTGTCGAACAGATCGACGAACAAGAACGCAAACACAATCTCCACCAATCCCAATCGCAACGCGCCGGCGATGTCGAGTTGCATCCACAACGGCGCCGCCACCGCCGCTCCGCCGCCCTGTGCGAGACCGAAAACATTCGCCCCAATTACCGCGCCGACCACGCCGATCAAGATCGCCGCGCGCACGCTGCGCACCAGCAGCGCCGCCGTCACCAGCAACGTAACTGCCGCCAGCGCCACCGCGGGCGTGCGCAAGTTGCCGAGTGTCAACGCCGTCGCCGGACTTGCCACCACAATGCCTGCGTTCTTCATTCCAATCAGCGCGATAAACAGTCCGATGCCCGCTGCTACCGCCGCATAAAGCGGCCGCGGAATCGATTCGACGATCCACCGCCGCACGCCCAGCGCCGTCAACACAAGAAACAATGCGCCCGAAAGAAACACCGCGCCCAGCGCCACTTGCCATGAAACGCCCATGCCCTTCACCACGCCGTAGGTGAAGTACGCGTTCAGCCCCATGCCAGGCGCCATCGCCACCGGATACCGCGCCACCGCGCCCATCAGGATGCTCGTGAATCCGGCCGATAAACACGTCGCCGTCATCACCGCCGCCGCCGGCATTCCGGCATCGGCGAGGATCGACGGATTGACGAAGATGATGTAGGCCATCGTCAGAAACGTCGTGAAACCCGCCGCGATTTCGCGCGCCCAGGTGGTGCCGAGTTCATCAAAGGCGAAATAGACTTCAGCCGCGCGTCGCATTTACGTCAGCGGCACTTCTTGATAGTCGAGCGCCCACTCTCGCATAAACCGCACGCGCTCCGGTTCGACGGCGTAGAGTTGAAACTCCGGATTGTCGATC
>VFZQ01000263.1 GCA_016871135.1 Acidobacteriota bacterium
AGTTGTAGGCGCCGAATCCGCCGGCTGTAATGGCTGTGGAAACGGTCGGGGAGGCTGGCGGACGCAAGGTGAAGTGAAGCGCGAAGGAGAAGCCGTTCGCGGTTGCGGTGGGGACATTGCCGCTGTTCGCGAAGCTGTATGGGTTCACGAACACCTGTTGCCAGTTGGCTTGGAGTCCGGCGGGAAACAGGCCGTTGAAGCCACTGTTCATGTAGGCGGGCCCCGGAAAAACGGGGTTTGTCAGCATCGCACAACAGAAGGCGCCGAAATTGGATATACCGCTGGCCGGGCGCCCGTTGACGCGCCACTGATTAACCGCCGCGTCGAAGGAGATGGGGACGCGGGTGGTGTAGTCAAGGGTAATGTTCCAGTTGCCGTTGAGGTTGCTTGCCAACGGGCCGCCGTTTACCGTTTCCATATGAAAGATCTGCCACTCGCCGTTGGTGCCGGTGGGCATCTGTTCCTGCCAGATACGGACCTTTCCGTTGTTGACGAGCACGGGCGTGGGGCCGAACGTAGAGCTGTCGGAGTAGGTATCGGGCGAGTTGGTTCCACCCCATTTCATCGGAGAACCGATTGGGATGAGATTGAGCGGCTGCTGGGAATAGGCGGCGAGCGCGCTGAAAAGTACGAGAATGCGGATCATGGCGAGTGGGCCTCCGGAAGGAGTGGCCGGACGCGGCGATTCATCACGATCACGTCTAAGTCTCGTATTGCCCGAACCGCGGGCGCCGCCGTGGTCGGTGAGCGGCTACTTCAACCCGGCCGCCCAGTTCAACGTAACCGTAATCGCCGGACTGCTCCCGTCGCCGGCCGGGGCGTTCACCAGGAAGCGCTGGCCGTCCCGGTCCGGAACGTAATGGCTCTCCATGAGAGCCGGCGCGAAGTACTGGGTTTGGAACAACGCCCGTGGCACACCAAACGTCAGTCCCTGGGCGACCGACACCGCCATCAATTTCCCATCCGCCGCGATGTAGTAGATCTCGCGCCCGTCGGCTCGCCAGCGCGGTTCGAATCCGCCGGCGGTCGAAACCTGCGCCTTGCGTCCCGATAGCGGCAACGTCTGCACATACACTTCAAATCTTCCCGATTCGTTCGACGAATACGCCACCAGCTTCCCGTCGGCCGAAATGTTGGCGTGGCCCTGATCGCCGGGGCCCTCAATGAACCGCGCCGGAGTGCCCTCCACTCCGGCCGGCTGCGCCCAGATGTCGAATCCCGAGGCTTGCGATGGCGCCGAAAACAAAACGGTCTGGCCATCGGGGGACCAATCGGTCGTAGTAACAGCAATCGAACTGATTCCGGCCGCCCGAGCGCCCTCGAACGTCAACAACCGCCGGCCCTTCCCACCGCCGTCCGCGCCTTGCTGATACACCAAACCTATGTTTTCCGATGTCGAGCGGAACGTGATCCGCTCTCCGTCCGGCGACCATAACGCGGATATGCTCGACAAGGCTTCAAAGGTAATCGGCGAAGTGTTGCCGCGTTCCAAATCGCCAATCCAAATTTGAGGAGTATTCGTCTTCTCATCAACCGCGCTGAAAGCCAACCGCTTCCCACTCGGCGAGACCCGGAAGTCCAAGTAATCCGCTCGCGCGCCAACCCGGCTCAACGGATTCCCGCGCCGGTCGAACCAGGTCAAATCGCCCGAGTGCCTCATGATGCCCGCGTGCGCCAGCAGTCCGGTTGCAGAGGCGGAAACGCCGCCGAGCGAAGTCGAGCCTTTACCCACACCGCTGGCGATCACGATTTTCTCGCCCTGAACCTCCAAGCGGCCGGGATCGAATCGCTGGGCCAACAGGATGTCTCCTTCGACAAACAGAAGATAGCCCGGCGGCGCGTAGATCGCGTTGAAGTTCGTCTTGAGCAACAGCCTGCCCGGGGTTCCATCCAGCGACCCCAGATACAATCCATGGTGCTCCGCCGAGGCACGCACATAGTACAAGAAGTGTTTGCCGTCAGGCAGAAAATGGGGCCAGCGGTGGGATATGTCGCCATGCGACTTATTGATCGCGGTAACGGCGGTTGGTACACCGCCGGATGCGGTGATCCTCGATATGCCGTTTGCGCCGGCAGCGAAGAGAATCGCGTTATCTGGCGCCCATGAGGCGCCAAAGCTGTCGGCGATATCGGTAGCCAGCGTCTGCGCCGCTCCGCCCGCAGCCGGAATCTTCCGCAGCTGTTTCTCGGAAAAATAGCCGATCCACTGGCTGTCCGGGGACCAGAACGGGTGTGTCGCTTCCTCGGTTCCCGCCAGTTGACGTGCCGCAGTATCGGCCATTGAACGCAGCCACAGATGTGGCTTGCCGCCCGGTGAGCGCGCCACGTACACAATCGCCGATCCATTCGGTGCCAAGGCAAATTGCGGCACTCCGACCGTCGTATTGGGGGGCGTGACAAACCCATCTTTGCCTACGGGGTTAACCGTGAACCGAATCGCCTCGCCGCCGGCCGAACGCCCACGAAAGGCCCACACCGCAACCAACGCCGCGGCCAACACCGCCGCAAGCGCCCAGCCCACCCACGGCCGCTTGTCCGCTACCGGCGCGGACTGTTCGGCTACTGGAGGCGTCCGCAATTCGAGCGTCACATCCCGCATCGACTGCCATCGATCTTCCGGATCTTTCGCCAAACATCGCCGGACCAATCGGTCCAGCCAAACGGGCGGCATCGGCGGCGGATCGGCCGATACGATCGCGGTCACCAGACTCGAGTAATTCTGCCCCTCGAACGCCTTCCGTCCCGTAACCATTTCATACACCACCGCGCCGAACGCCCACATGTCCGATCACGCATCGGCCTCGCGGCCTTCGAACTGTTCGGGCGCCATGTACTGTGGCGTGCCCATGATCGTGCCTTCGGTAGTGGGCGCGGCGGTCAGCGTCGATTCGTCCGCGCCGACTTTCGACGGCGCCGACTTGGCCAGCCCGAAGTCCAGCACCTTCACGCCGTCGCGCGTGAGCATGATGTTTTGCGGCTTGATGTCGCGATGCGTGACGCCGGCGCGGTGCGCGCGGTCGAGCGCGTCGGAGATCTGACCGGCGAACTTCAACGCCTGATCGAGCGGCAGCGCGCCCTTGGCAATCCGCGCCGCCAAGGTTTCGCCCTCGATCATCTCCATGACCATGTAGCCCGGACCGATATCGTGCAGCGTACAGATGTGGGGATGATTCAACGACGCAACCGCGCGCGCTTCGCGTTCGAAACGAGACCGAAGATCGGCGCGTTCGGCGATATGCGCGGGGAGCACCTTCACCGCGACCGTGCGATCCAATCGGGTGTCGCGGCCTTTGTAGACCTCGCCCATGCCGCCGGCGCCGATCGGCGCGACGATCTCATACGGGCCGAGTTTTTCACCGGGCGAAAGGGGCATGCGGGGGAAGTGACCATTCTACTTCAGGGCGGTTCGCGCGGCTGCGCGCCCATGTTACCTTGACTGCATGGGCACCGCCAGAGTGCAGGAAAGCAGCGAAAGCCTGGAACTGTTGTTGCGTTCGGTGGCTGCGTGCTTCGATGCGGAATCGGCCAGGCGGCTGCGGGAGATGGAATTTCCCGTGGCGCTCCAAGCGCGCGTCGACGCGCTTGCCGGGCTTGCGAATGAAGGCGCGATCAGCGAGGAGGAGCTATCGGAGTACCAAGCGATCCTCGATTTCACCGACTTGATCGATGGCCTGCGGGCGCGGCTGGCGCGATAGATGAAAGAAGCGACGAAGTGGATCGTGCGCATTCGCGCCGATTTGCGGTGCGAGTACTGCGGCGTGCACCAGCGGCAGTGCCGGTACACGCATCACATCGAGCATGTCGAGGCGATCGCCAACGGCGGCTCGCCGGACAATCCGGATAATCTTGCGCTGGCGTGCCACCGCTGCAATCTGGCGAAGGGCGCGCGGAAGATGGCGCTCGATCCGTTGAACGATGTGCCGATGCTGCTGTTCCATCCGCGGCTGCATACGTGGGAGACGCACTTTCGCGTCGATGCGAGCGGGTATATCGAGGGGCTGACGCCGACCGGGAGGGCGACGGTGAGCGCACTCAAGATGAACGCTTCGGTGCGGTTGATGGAGCGCGGCCGGGTGAGTTTGTGACGTGGGCCTAAGGGTTTCAAATCGCGGGAGCGTGCGGTCGGCTCGGTCTCGCGGCTCAACCGCTTCGGGTCATGCAGCCAGTGCAACGGTGTGTGGGTGTCAATAGTCAATCGAGACGAAATGGCGCTGCGGTTTCTTCGATCACGTCCCAGACCAAGCCGGTGTTCACGATGTCACCAACGATTCGACCCTTTCCGGGACAACTGCCCGGCGGAGACGTCCACGCGCCTTTCCGTGCGGCAATCGGACGCCCGCGCTTGGAAGCCGTGATCGGGCCATCGCCGCGGTCCGCTTCGCCCGAGAGCGCCGGGCGTTTGGTCTTGACTTCGATTGGCGTGTCGGTTCGATTCTTCACGATACATTACCTCTGGCGTTGCGATCCCTTACTCCGGCAGCGCCCGCGGCACGACCCTGTACACCGACACCGGGCTCTCGTTGCCTTCCTTATCCACGGCCTTAACGCCGAGGACTATGTCGTCGATCGATACATCCGTCAACCGGAACTCCTTTACACCGCCAGCCCAGACCTGCCGCTGCCAAAACGGCGCGGTCGAATCGCGCATCACGATCGCATAGCCGCTCAAGTCGGTGACATCGCCAACTTCTTTCCACTTCAGCAAGGCGTCGTAGCCCGATTTTCCCCGCGATAGATTCGGGCCGATGGTTTCGCGTCCGGTGATGGTGGAAGTGGTTTTCAACAACACATCCGGCGCGGGCGGCGCCCATGCCAGCGATGCCGCCACCGCCGTGTTGACCTTCGCCACGCGCGCGGTGTAGGCCGGGCTCGCGTTGGCGAACGTATCCGACGCCGAATGCTGATTCGCATAGAACTCGGCGGTTGTCGTGAAGCGGACGGCTGGAAAGCCCGCGCGGTCGAATGGCGTGTGGTCGCCCCCGCGTCCGAAGCGATCGGCGCGGAATACGGGCGTCACCGCCATCGACGGTACATAGCGTTCGCCGATCTCCTTCACATATCGGGCCAACCCGCGCGAGACGGAATCGATCGGGTCCTCGCTGAACACGCGCACGGCGGTACCGGCCTGCCGTCCATTACCCGCCAGATCGTTGCCGATGATGTCGTTGTTCAACACGGCGTCGATGATTTCCTTCTTGTCCCTCGCCCGCTTGGCGTAGGCGGCCGCGCCCACAAGCCCGTACTCTTCGCCCGAAAACGCGATGAATACGAGCGTCTTCTCGAACTCATACCGGCTCAACACACGCGCCAGTTCCATGACCGCCGCCGTGCCTGAGGCGTCATCGGAAACACCCGGCGCGTCGGCCGTGATCGTCGCCTCCTGATCCATGCGCTGAGGCTGGCCGTCCTTCGATGGCGCACGCACGATGTGCAACTAATCGTAGTGCCCGCTAATGACGATTTGCCTGTCCTTCTGCGTTGTGCCCGGCAACACCGCGATCACGTTCATCAGGTGCACGTCGCGAACGACGCGGCCGGATTTCTTGATCTCGTGCTCGTCGAATCGCACTTCGAGGCGAGAGCTGTACGATTTCATCTCATCGCGGATCCAGCGCGCCGCCGCGCCGATGCCGCGTGTTGGATGATCCTGTGCCGAGAAGAGATTGCGCGTGCCGAAGTTCTCGAGTGTTCGCATTGTCGCCGCGATCCGCTCGAGCGACACCTCGCCGACAACCTTCTCGACGCGCGGATTGATGGTCTGCGCGGGTAGCGCGATTAGCAATGAGAAATACGTTACAAGCCGGATCAACATCGTGTCCAATCACTCCGCGCACAACGGACGCGCTCCGGCCCATCGTGCGAATTTCTCGCACCTTTGGGGCCGAGCCGACGCGGCCTGTGCGCTTCTGAGAGAATACTAGCTTACAGTCTCGAACGAAGAATGGTAATCGACGGCATTTATTACGCACTGGGCCTCACGGCCGGCGGAGCGCTCACGGCGTATCTCACCAATCCCTGGCTGGCAACGCCGTTCGCCATTCTCGCCGTCTTCTGCCTGTGGTTTTTTCGCGATCCGGAACGGACGATTCCCGGCGGACCGGTTGCGGTATCGCCCGCCGATGGCAAGGTCGTCGCCATCAAGAATGAAGGAGCGCAGACGCGCGTCAGCATTTTCCTGAACGTCTTCGACGTGCACGTGAACCGGTCGCCGATCGCGGGCAAGATCACAGAGGTCAAATACAAGACCGGTAAGTTTCTTGTCGCCAGCAAGCCCGAAGCGACGACCGATAACGAGCAGAATTTCATTACCGTTGAGGGCGCCGATGGGACCCGGATCGTTTTTTCGCAGATCGCCGGGCTGATCGCGCGGCGCATCATTTGTTACAAGCAGGCGGGCGACGCCGTGGCGGCCGGCGATCGTGTCGGCTACATCAAATTCGGCTCGCGTGTCGATGTGTTCCTTGGGCCGGAGTGGTCCGTTGCGGTGAAGGAAGGCCAGCGCGTGGCCGCGGGTTCGGATGTGATCGCGCGCAGAAAGAGCTGATAGAGTGCCTCGATTTAATCTCGCCGAGCGCCTGATCGATCCCAACTCGCCAGACCGCCGTCCGCGCCGCGCCGCCTACGCGCTGCCGACGTTTTTCACCGCGGGCAATATCCTGCTTGGCTTCCTTGCGATCATGGAAACTTTCCAAGGTGCGATCGGGTATGCTACTACGCCCGCCGAAGCGAGCAAACACTTCGAGCTCGCCGCGATCATGATCGGCATCTCGGTTTTTCTCGATGGGCTGGATGGCCGCATCGCGCGCATGACCAACACGGTCTCCGACTTCGGGCGCGAGATGGACTCGCTGGCCGATGTCATCTCGTTCGGTATCGCGCCCGGCGTACTTGCGTTCGCATGGGGCGTGCAGTTTGTCGACTGGTCGGTGATTCCCGATGCGGCCACGCGGCTCCACATGATGCGCGGCAGCTACTTCCTGACGTTTCTGTTTGTCGTCTGCGGCGCCGCGCGGTTGGCGCGGTTTAACGTCGCGGTCAATCCGGTGCCGACAAATCCGGGACGGCCGGGACGCAAATATTTCGTCGGTCTGCCGATACCCGCGGCTGCCGGGATGGTTGCCAGCGTCGTGTACGCGCTCGATTCGCAACCCGTGCGGCAGTGGCCGGGTGCGGTGTTGTGGATGGCTCTAATGGGGCTGCTGTCGTTCCTGATGGTTTCGACGT